>CAZPKD010000021.1:0-10163 GCA_964587115.1 uncultured Gammaproteobacteria bacterium
GAAACAGAGTGGTTTTTTATCTGATTGTTAAACAGTTGGGTATTGAAAAAAAAATCCAGGCCGGTGATTTTCGCCTGGCACCGTCAATGACTGCCTATGAAATTGCCAATAATTTGACTCACGGAACCCTTGATAACTGGATAACCATAATTGAAGGATTAAGACAAGAAGAAATTGCCCAAATAATTAGTTCAAACTTTGATGTTCCTGAAACTGAATTTTTAAAGTACACCCAAGAAGGTTATCTTTTTCCTGATACTTATTTAATTCCTCGAGAAGCAACCAGCGGTTCAATTGTTGGAATCTTGACTAATAACTATCATCAGAGATTTGATAAGGAACTAATTACTGAAGCAAAAAAAAGCGGTTTGTCAGAAAAAGAGGTTTTAATTCTCGCTTCTTTGGTGGAAAAAGAAGGCAAATATTATTCAGATAAACAAAAAGTGGCCGGTATACTCTTAAAAAGACTAAAAAATGACTGGCCCTTACAACTCGATGCCACTATCCAGTATGCTTTGGGATATCAAGCTGACAGTAGGACTTGGTGGAAGAAGAACTTGACGGCCGATGATTTGAAGATTGCTTCACCTTATAATACTTATGAAAATACTGGCCTTCCTCCCGGACCAATCTGCAATCCAGGATTAGAATCAATCAAGGCCGTCATCTACGCGGATAAAAATACCCCTTTTTGGTATTATATATCTGATAAAGAAGGTGTTTTACATTTTGCTAAAACTTTAGAGGAGCACAATTCAAATATAAGTAAATATCTGGGAAATTAAACCGTATCTGTTGGCTCAGTATTGGTAGTTCTTTTTAACACCTCTCTTGGTTTCGATCCTTCTGAGGGTCCGACATAACCAGCTGCTTCCAACTGATCAAGAATTCTCGCGGCTCTCGCATAACCAATTGATAATCTTCTCTGCAATAACGAGGCTGAAGCTTTGTCGTGCTGAGTAATAATTTCTACGGCACTATTAAAAAGATGGTCTTTTTCTGAACCTGGATCAATTACTGTTCCACCATGGCCAAGAGAAACTTCTTGTTCGGTAATCTCTTCTGTATAATTAACTACTGGTGTCTGCATCTTTAAGAATTTAACTAACTGACTGACTTCCTTTTCCGTAATAAATGGACCCTGAATACGAACTGGTTTTGCCCTATCCGGCGGCAGATATAACATGTCTCCTCGACCAAGTAGTTTTTCTGCTCCTGGCATATCAATGATTACTCTTGAATCAACCATTGAGGAAACATTAAAGGCGACTCTGGTGGGAATATTGGCCTTCATAAGACCAGTAATCACATCAACCGACGGTCTTTGAGTTGCTAAAAGCAAATGAATACCAGTTGCTCTTGACAGTTGGGCAATCCGAGTAATACATTCTTCAGCCTCGGCTGAGGCGATCGACATTAAAGTAGCTAATTCATCAATAATAAACAAGATATATGGTCTGCGTTCAACATCGGTTAATGAGTTATAGCCTTCAAGATTTAAGACCTTTTTTTCGGCAAATAGTTTATAACGATTTTCCATTTCGGCGATTGTCCAACGAAGAGCAGAAATGGTTTTTTTAGGATCAGGGTCAGAAATAACTTCTGTTAACAAATGAGGAATACCATTATAACGGCTTAGTTCAACTCTTTTTGGATCAACCATAATCATTCGTAAATCTTCTGGTTTGGTACGAAAAAGAAAAGTGCAAATCCATGAATTAAGCAAGACTGATTTTCCTGCTCCGGTCTGACCGGCAATTAAAACATGAGGCATTTTTTCAATGGTTGCCGCTTGCGGTTCTCCGGAAACATTAAGACCAAGGGGAACTAATAAAGGATCATTGTTGTTGGCAAAACTCGGTGAGGTAAGCATTTTTTTTAAGGTAACAATTTCCGGCTTGATGTTAGGAACTTCTATCCCTACTAACGATCGACCAGGAATCGGCGCTTCAATTCTCACTTGACCGGTAGAAGTTGCTAAAGCAAATGCCATATTATCACTCAAAGCGGTAACTTTTGACAGTTTTGTCCCTTCCGGTAATGAAATTGCATATTGAGTAATGGCAGGTCCTTCATTTACTTCGTTAACTCTGGCTCTAATACCAAAACTGTCCAGAGTCGTCTCAATTTTTTTGGCATTCTTTTTGACATCACCACGATCTGCCGCCGTTTGTTCTATATCAGCCAAAAGCGAAATTGGCGGGTAAACCCAGGCCGATTTAACATTTTTTGAAAGAGGTTTTATGACAAATTCATCGGACAATTGACCATTAACTCCTTGTTTAGTTGTTGCTGTCTCCCGTTGTTGTTTTTTGGCTAAAACCTTTTGGTCTTCGACATATCTAACCTGGTCTTTTTTAGTATTTACCCCACCCAGTTTCTTCTCGCTTAAACTTCGAAAAAAGTAGTTTTTTATAACGTTAACGATAAACTTTATTCCCTTAATTAAAAAAATTATGAAGCTATCAATTGACGTGTCGAGAAAAAGCAGTAAACCGATAATAAAAATTGTTCCTAAAATTAGGATTGCCCCTACAACCGAAAAATCTAAAGTAAGGTTTTCGTTAATCATTTGACCAATTTGGCCGGATTTAAAAGTTCCCAATAAGGAAACAAAAATCAATAGACCACCAACACTGATATTAGCCCTAATCAACTTTAATTTACGACTGTTAAAAAAGTGGGCCGAAATTAAAAGAATAATAAAAGGAATAAAGATCGCTAAACCGCCAAATTCATCAACTAAAAAAGTATTAATCTTGTATAAAACTTTTCCACTGCTTTCCGAGGCGAAATTTTTTAGAAAAGAAACAAACAGAATTATCGCGATACCGATCAATAAAAAACCGCAGATATTAAAAATTGTTTGCTTATTAATTTTAAACTTTAAAAAGGGAATTCTAATTAAGCTCTTTCTTCTGGCCATATTTTTTTATTGTAGAGGAAAGAAAAATAAAAATCAATCAAAGAAGCTTATTTAATCATCTGAAGGTTTATTCGTCCCTGATTATCAACTTCGATTACTTTAACTTTAACTTTTTGTCCAATCTTGACCACTTTGGTCGCATCTTTGACAAAACCTAGACCCATTTTGGAAACATGGACTAATCCCTCTTTTCCAGGGAAAAGCTCAACAAAAGGACCAAAAGCCAAAACCCTTTTTACCTCACCTTCAAAAACCTCTCCCGGTTGAACTTCACGAGTGATATTCTCAATCGCCTGAGCCGCGGCTTCAACTTTGGCTTTGTCTAAACCAGTAATGGTTACTTTGCCATCATCAGAAACATCAATCTCGGTTTCGGTGCGAGCAATTAAACTACGAATATTGCGGCCACCCGGACCGATTATCTCGCCAATTTTATCTTGAGGTGGTGTTAAAACTATAACCTTAGGAGCAAACTGAGAAACGTCGGTACGAGGCTGATCAATTGCCTGTTTCATTTTATCAAGAATAAAAAGTCTGGCTTTGAGAGCCTTTTCAAATGTTTCGATAATCATTTTGTCGGTTAAGCCTCTGTTTTTGACATCGAGTTGAATTGCAGTCACTCCTTTAGCAGATCCTGCCACTTTAAAGTCCATATCGCCTGAAAAGTCTTCAATTCCGGCAATATCAGTCAAGATAAGATAATCCTTATCAGAATTAGCCATCAATCCCATGGCAATACCGGCTACCGGCGTTTTAATTGGCACTCCAGCGTCCATCAAAGCTAAAGCCGATCCGCAGGTAGACGCCATTGAGGTTGAGCCATTTGAAGACATTACTTCAGAAACAACTCTAACGGTATATGGAAAATCTTTGCTATTTGGTAAAACTGGTTCAATTGCCTTTTCCGCTAAAGCTCCATGGCCAACCTCTCTCCTTGAGGGATAACCAATTCGACCAGTCTCACCAACCGAATAAGGCGGCATGTAATAATGATGAATATATCTTTTTGCTTCTTCGCCGACCGGACTTTCGATTAGCTGCTCCAGGCTAGGCGCTCCTAAAGTAACGATCGATAAAACCTGAGTATCGCCTCGTTGAAAAATAGCGGAGCCATGAGTTCTTGGTAAAATAGAGACCTCACAACTTATTGGGCGAACCTCGTCTACCCCTCTTTTATCAATTCTTTTTTTTGTCTTTAGAACCTGTTCTTTAATCATCTGTTTACCCAAATAGTCGATCGCTTTAATAATCAATTTTCGGTCGAATTCATCTTTGTATTTTTCCATTACTTCATCAACAACAACCTCAAGAGCTTCTTCATCATCAAATTCTTTTTCGGCCTTTTTCAAAAGCATTTGATCGAGATGTTTTTGATAGTCTTTTTTAAGGATCTTGAAAATTTTTTCATCAAATCCAGCATCACTAATTTTTTCTTTCGGCTGGCCGGCTTTTTTTCTCAACTTTTCAATAAAATCAATAATCTTTTTATTTTCTTTCTTTGCTAAAAGAATTCCCTCAATTACCGTTCTTTCTGGTAGTTCTTCAGCTTTTGTCTCAATCATAATCACCTTGTCTTCTTTGGTTGAAGAAACAATTAAGTCAAGAACGGAAAAACGAATATCTTCTTCTGTCGGATTAACAACAAAGGTTCCTTGGCCATCGCCACGAACATAACCAACTCTCATTGTACTAATCGGACCTTCCCAAGGAATTGGTGAAATATGAAGCGCGGCGGAAACGGCAATCGCTGACAAGATTTCTGGAGAGTTAATTCCATCTATTGATAACAAGGTAATAATAATCTGAATATCTCGACGATAGTTTTTTGGAAATAATGGCCTGATTGATCGATCGATTAAACGAGCTTTTAAAACCGCATCATCCGAAGGTTTACCCTCTCTCTTTACCCAACGTGAACCTTTGATCCTTCCACCAGCATAGAGTTTTTCTACATACTCAACTTGAAGTGGCATATAATCAATATCTTCGCGTTTATGACCAAGAGTAACAGTCACCAAAACACAAGTGTCACCTAGGCGGGCAAAAATAGATGTCGTCGCAGCTTTAGCAAGTTTTCCTGTTTGGAGAGTTAATTTTTGACCATTAATCTCAAACGAATCCTCAATAATACTCATTTTATTTCTTCAACCCCAATTTAGTGATTAATTTTTTATATCGTTTCTCATCAAGACCATGAAGATAATTGAGAATTCTTCGCCTTTTAGCAATCACTTTTAAAAGACCTCGACGAGAATGATTATCTTTTTTATTAATATCAAGATGTTCAACTAGTTTATTAATTTTATGCGTCAAAAGAGCGATCTGAACCTCAGGAGATCCAGTATCACCTTTCTTTTGAGCATAACTTTCTATGATTTTTTGTTTATCATCAGGCAGTGTTACCATGAAAAAAGATTATAATTGATAATATTAAAACTTGCAACCGCTTTTTATGGTTAAGAGAATCGTTCCAACGACTATCAATCTATTACTCCTGATAGGAGTAATCTTGTTTATACCTCCAAAAAACGCCTATTATATATCCTTATTTATTTTTGTTGCCTTTTTGTTTTGGCTTTCCTTTTTTAAAATATTTCTTTCGCGGAAGGATAGTTTTTTAGTAACAATTCTTGTTGTTTCTTTTTTAATTGTTAATTATTTAGTTGGTTTTAGTCTCCTTAATACTATTCTATTAATTTGTTTATTTATTACCGTTAAGGTTTTGTTAAAATAAAAAGCGTGAAAAAAAACTATTACATAACCACGACTCTTCCCTATGTTAATGCTGATCCTCATATTGGCTTTGCTATGGAAATCGTTCGGGTTGATGCTATCGCCAGATTCAAAAGATTGTTGGGCTACCAAGTAATTTTTAATACTGGGACTGATGAACATGGACAAAAAATTTATCAAAAAGCCGTCGCAGAAAAGAAAGATCCACAAAAATACTGTGATGAATATGCAGCCAAATTCATTAATTTAAAAAGTGCTTTAAATTTGAGTTATTCTAATTTTGTTCGTACCACTAATGAGCATCATATCAAAGCCAGCCAAGAGTTTTGGAAAAGATGTTTTAATAAGGGTGATATTTATAAGGCTAAATATAAAATAAAATACTGTGTTGGTTGTGAGCTAGAAAAATCTGAGTCAGAATTACATGAAAATAAATGCCCTTTACACCCAAATCTTGATCTACAAATAATTGAAGAGGAAAATTATTTTTTTAGATTTTCTAAGTATCAGAAACCGCTATTAGACTTTTTTGAAAACAATCCAGCCTTCGTTTTACCTAAATTCCGCTTTGAAGAAGTAAAAAACTTTGTAAAAAAAGGTCTAAAAGATTTTAGCGTTTCCAGATTAAAGAATAAAATGCCTTGGGGGATAGCGGTTCCAGGAGACACCGATCAAGTGATGTATGTTTGGTTTGATGCTTTAATTAACTACATTTCCACTCTGGGATGGCCCGAAGATGAAAAAAAGTTTACTGAGTTTTGGCCAGGTGTACAGGTGGCGGGAAAAGATAATCTTCGGCAACAATCGACCATGTGGCAAGCAATGCTCATGTCAGCCGGACTACCCAACTCAAAACAAATATATATTGAAGGCTTTGTAACTTTTTCAGGACAAAAGATGAGTAAAAGCTTGGGAAATGTTGTTGATCCGTTTAAACTCGTGGACATCTATGGAACCGAAGCGGTCCGTTTTTATCTTTTAAAAGAAATTTCTAATTTTGAAGATGGCGATTATTCGGATCAACGAATGATTGAGATTTATAATTCTGAATTAGCTAATGAATTGGGCAACCTTGTCTCAAGGGTCACTAATATTGCTGAAAAAGATAACTTAATCATTGAGGACCAAAAAATTAATTATCAAACACTTTATCAACCCTTTGAAAAAATGATTGATAATTTTCAATTTAATCAGATCTTTGAGCAAATCTTTAATCAAATTAAAAAACTAAATAAGGATCTAAATGATTATGCTCCTTGGAAAAAAACCACCACTGAGAGAAAAGAGTTTATTACCCAAATGCTTTTTAAAATTAATCAAATCGGCCATTTACTTCTTCCTTATTTACCAATCACTGCCGAAAAAATTATTTTAAGTACTGTAAACAAGATTAGAAAACCAACTCCTCTCTTCCCAAGAATCAATCATTCCTGATCTGTTAAAATAAATTATTATGAAGTCTTTTTGGAAAAATTTCTGGTTCAAAATTCAACGCCACCAAACTATTTTAACTATTGCTGTCGTTGTTCTTTTTTTAGTATTGATTTTTTTTACAATCTTCTACAAACTACCTTCACCCTACAGTCTTAAAGACTATAAAACCATTCCTCTCTCAACCCATATTTATGATCGTAATGGAAAATTATTATATGAAGTTTATAAAGAACAAAACCGTACCCCAGTTAATATAAAAGATCTCCCCGCTCATGTGGGCCAAGCAACCATTGCCATTGAAGATAAAGATTTTTATAAGCATGGTGGCGTTTCTATTATCGGCGGAATTTTACGAGCTACCAAAGATATGATTTTTCAGCAAGGAGGATTACAAGGAGGATCAACCATTACTCAACAATTGGTAAAAAGTGCTCTTCTATCACCGGAAAGAACCATTCGCAGAAAAATCAGAGAAATTATTCTTGCTCTTTGGGTAGAAAAAATTTTTACTAAAGATCAAATTCTTGAACTCTATCTAAATCAGGTTCCTTATGGCGGCGCCACTTATGGTATCGAGGAAGCATCTAGGGTTTTTTTCAATAAACACGCCAAGGATTTGCAAGCGACTGAATCAGCCTTATTAGCCGGACTAACTCAAGCGCCAACTCTTTATTCTCCTTATAATAATCCCGATCTTACCATAAAACGACGCAATGAGGTCCTTAAGGCAATGTATAACCAAAAATATCTTGATAAAAAAACCTATGAAAAAAGTATTAAGGATAAAATTATTGTCCAACCGTTAAAACAAAACTTAAAAGCGCCTCATTTTGTATTTTATATTAAAGCCCAACTGGAAGAAATGTACGGCGTCAGAGAAGTTGAGGAAGGTGGCCTAAAAGTAACCACCACTCTTGATTTGGATATTCAAGAAGAGGCAGAAAAAGTTGTTAAAGAAGAGCTAGAAAAAGTCAAGGATCTTGACGTCAGTAATGGTGGAATTTTAGTCACTCGACCATCAACTGGAGAAATCCTAACTATGGTCGGATCGGTTGATTATTTCGCTACGCCTTCCGGAGCCTTTAATGTTACTACTGCCTCAAGACAACCTGGTTCTTCGATCAAACCAATTAACTATGCCATTGGTCTTGAAAGAAAATTAGTAACACCGGCAACGGTTTTTCTTGACGTGCCGACCTGTTTTTCTGCTGCCGGTCAACCAGCTGCCTACTGTCCAGTCAATTATGATGGTCAATTCCACGGCCCAACCCAGTTAAGATTTGCTCTTGGCAATTCTTATAATATTCCGGCGGTAAAAATGCTCGCCTATAATGGTGTCGAAAACTTCATTGCCTCGGCCTCAGCATTTATGATCACTAGCTTTAAAGATCCAAAGAATTACGGTTTGTCGCTAACCTTAGGTGGGGGCGAAGTACCAATGACCGAGATGGCTCAGGCTTTTTCCGCTTTTGCCAACCGAGGAAAGGCAAAAAAATTAACCTCAATTTTGAAAATCGAAGACAAAAATAAAAAAACCTTATTTAAATACGAAGATCCCAATTATGTGAACGATATCAGAAAACCACTAACCTATCCCAACTTCTTGTCAATTGGCGGACAAAGAGCAATTTCCCAGGAAACCGCTTTTTTGATTTCTCATATTTTGCTGGATGACAATGCTCGTTCGGCTGCTTTTGGCACTGGTTCGCTTTTAAATATTCCCGGAAGGGCCGTTTCCGTCAAAACCGGCACCACTGATGACAAACACGATAACTGGACGATTGGCTACACGCCTAATTTTTTGACAGTTGTCTGGGTAGGTAATAACGATAACCGAGCCATGAATCCTTGGTTGGCTTCTGGTGTCACCGGGGCCGCTCCAATTTGGAATCGGGTAATGAAGTATGTTTTAAAAGATCAACCCGACCTTTGGCCAATTAAACCAGATACAATCGTTGGTAAACAAGTTTGCTATGTTTCTGGAGCGGTTATGGAAAAGAAATCTGACGGCACCGATAGTTGTTCAGCCCGTTTTGAATACTTTATAAAAGGTACCGAACCGACTCAATCAGACATTACCAAACAAACAATTCCTGTGTTCAAAGACACCGACAAAATGGCTAAGCCGGACGAACCTGGCTCTGAGATGAAAGAAAAACAAGTCATCCAAGACATGTTTGGTTATTACTGCATCGACTGCAACCACGACAAAGACCCGTATCAGATAATTAAACTTTAGTTTCTTTGGCAATTTGGTTAGCCAATTTCATCTGCAAAGTATAGATTTCGATAAAACCAGCACTAGCATTGACATTAAAATCATATCCTTCAGTATTGTTAAACGAACTATAATTTAAACCGTAAGCAGATTTTACTGCCACTGCTTTAGCAGTTCCTTTATATAGTTTTATTGTTACCAAACCATTGACCTTTTCGTTAACTTTGTCGTTAAAAGCGTTTATTGCTTCCATGACCGGATCATACCAAAAAGCCGCATAACATAGATATCCCCACTTAAGATCCATCGTTTCTTTAAGTTCATTCAGTTGACGTGTACACACATATTTTTCCAAATGCTTATGAGCTTTGACAATCACATGAGCCGCTGGGAGTTCATAGACAGCATTATCTTTTGTGCCAACGAGTCTATCTTCCAACATATGAACAACACCTACCCCATGTTTACCGGCCAATTGATTAAGCTTTAGAATTAGTTTTGCTAATGGCATTTTTTTACTATCTAAAGCCGTAGGAACTCCTTTTTCAAAAGTTAAAGTAATAAATTCTTCTTTGTCTGGTGCTTTTTTAGCCAAAGTATATGTTGTTAAAAACTTCTCCACCGGAGCAATTAAGTTAGGATTTTCTATCTCTCCACCTTCCCAGGTCATTCCCCACATATTATCATCAACACTGTAAGGAAAATCTTTTGTTACAGGAACGGGAATGTTGTTTTTTTCAGCGTATTCTATTTCTTCATTTCGATCCATTGCCCATTCTCGAACAGGAGCAATAACCTTCATTTTTGGATCAAGACTTAAGATATAACCATCTAGGCGCACCTGATCATTAC
>CAZPKD010000022.1:0-9991 GCA_964587115.1 uncultured Gammaproteobacteria bacterium
TATCCATTACAGTGCCTTGATTGGCATCAGTTTTCATGATAATCGATGCAATCCATCCTGCCAGGGCTCCAAAAATTATCCAGAGTACAATTCCCATAGTTTATTCACCCCCTTCCTATATTAAATATTGATCTATCTTTTTAGATAAAAAAGTGTTTTTAAAATAAAACAGCAATAATTTGATTTGATATTTTGGCCGAATTTATTTTTTTATTGAGGAATGAATATTCTAGAAGCAACCCATCCATCATGCTTGTAAGTGAAGAGGTTAAAAGCTGGCTATCAATTTTTTGGGTTAATTTTTTACTCGTCGATACCTCCTCAATTACCGGTTGAACTAGACTAATAACTTGTTCTCTTAATTGAGTAATGTGTTTTGTTATCTGAGAATCAGACGATGGCAGTTTTAACACAAAGGCCTTAATGAGGTTTTTTTCCTTAAAGCCAAAATTCAAATAATTTTCGATTAACCGATACAATTTTTTGTCTATCGTTGGTTCTTTTAGGGCTTCTGTAATACATAAACTTAAGTCGGCAAAAACATTGTCAAGAACCTTTTTGTAGATTTCTGCCTTACCAGTAAAATGATAATAAAGCGCTGCTTTGGTAATATTTAGTTTTTTAGCGATATCATTCATTGAGACGCCTAGATAGCTATATTCAGAGAAAAACTGACGCGCTATGTCAATAATATATTTTTTGGTATCTCGTACTACATTCTGAGATTGTTCTGTAATTGTTTTCATGATTGCGACTTATTTTTTTACTTACCACTCGGTAAGTTATTACTTAATATAACTAAACTTTACCCCCTTTGTCAAGACTATCTGTTTCATTTACTTTAGTTCAACTTTGTCTAATATGGGTATTTATCTGGAGGGGTGATAAAATTAAGATAGGATCACATGGTTATAGATGTCTGACTAAACGGTATTATTCATATCTCAATGCTTCAATTGGGGAAAGTTTTGCGGCTTGTTGCGCAGGATAATATCCAAATATAACTCCTACGGCAGAGGAAACTCCAACCGCAAGAAATATCGCTGTGGGTGAAACTACAAATGGAATATTGATCAAACCAGAGACAAAAAATGAAAGGATGACTCCAAGTATCATTCCAATTGCGCCGCCAACAAGGGTTAAAACAATTGCCTCAATAAGAAATTGGGTTAGAACATCACGATCTTTTGCTCCAATAGATTTCAAAAGTCCTATTTCTTTTGTACGTTCAGTAACAGTCACAAGCATAATATTCATAATGCCTATACCACCAACAACTAAGGAAATAGCGGCGATACCCGCAAGAAGAGAGGTAAGTAATCCTGTTACCGAACCAAGTGTTGCTAACGCCTGCTGTGAACTATTTACTGAAAAATCTTTTATTTTTCCTTCAGTAATATCGTGTTGATCGACCATTAGAGCGGTTATATCATTTACAGTTTGATTTATAAGATCTGCATTTTCTGCTTTTATCATAATGGCTGAAACATAATCTTGGCCTAATAAGATTTTCAGAGCCGTATTTACTGGAATATAAACAGCTTTATTTGGGTTAGAAAAAGCACTACTATCTTTTTCTAGTAATACACCAACAACTCTAAAGGATCGGTTGTCAATTTTTACTGACTCTCCAACGGGCTCTGCGCCTTCTCCAAATAAATCAGTTACAACCTCAGACCCAAGCACAACGACACGAGAAAGACCAGCCTCATCATCTTTGGTAAAAAATTCTCCTTGGCCTATTTCAAGCGACTGTATTAATTGATAATCAGCCCCTACTCCTTGAACGTTAACATTCATAGTTTGTCCATTTGCACTTATCTGCGTTGGTTTTGAAACAATCGCGGAAACTGCCGAGATGTTTTGAATACGGGATTTATCTGCTAAAGCCTTTGCGTCTTCGAGTTTAAGGCTATTTGTTTGAACTTGTTGCGGTCCCTGTCTGCTTTCATTTGACCCTGGACTAATATAGATAGTATTTGTCCCAAAAGATGAAAGTTGCCCACTAATACTTTTTGTTGCTCCATCTCCTAATGAGATAATTAAAATAACAGAGGCAACACCAATAATGATTCCAAGCATTGTTAAAAGTGTACGAAGAAGGTTTCCTTTAAGAGCCGCAATTGCAGATGATATAAGTTCAGTATAATTCATAATTTAGTTTTTCCTATCTGAGATAATTTCTCCGTCTTTTAAACGTATAATCCGCTTTGCAAAGGCAGCAATATCATCTTCATGGGTAATAAGAACTATTGTGTGGCCTTGTTTATTGAGTTGTTGGAAAAAGGTCATTATTTCATGCGCCGTCTTACTATCTAAATTTCCTGTTGGTTCATCAGCAAGAATAATGGCTGGATTCATAACGAGTGCTCGAGCAATAGCAACACGTTGAATTTGACCCCCTGAAATGTGGTTTGACATGTTATTAGCCTTCGTTTCAATGTGGACGAGTTTTAGACACTCCATAGCCCTTTTCTCTCGCTCTTCAGCTGGGATTCCTGCATACATCATGGGGCGTTCAACATTTTTTAGAACCGTAGTCCGAGGAAGTAAATTAAAAGATTGGAAAACAAATCCAATTTCACGATTTCTAATGTATGCGAGTTCATCACTATTATAAGAACTTATATCTTTACCTTTCAGGAAGTATTGACCACTTGTTGGAGTATCAAGTGCTCCTAAGATGTGCATGGTGGTTGATTTACCAGAACCTGAGGGACCCATGATGGCGACAAATTCATTTTCGTATACATCAAAAGATATTCCTTTAAGCGCCTCTTGGTATGTATTATTACCTTCACCGTAGGTCTTAGTGATTTTTTTGAATGCAATAATGGCTGTATTATTTTTCATACACAATTTTTAGCCTCCAAACGATCCTACACTACCTGAAGATTTTACAGCTCCATTCTTGGTACCTGTTATAACTTGTGCACCCTCGTTAATCCCATTTTTAATTTGCGTACGTTCTGGTCCTTTAATACCTACTTCAACCGAAATGTACTTGGCAATTTTTGTTTTTGGGTCAATTACTTGAACTGCTTTTTTGCCTTGATATGGTTTGATCGCACTATTCGGAACCGTCAAAACATTTTCTGCCCTATCAACTTCAATATCGACATTTGCAGTCATGGCTGGACGAATAGAATCCTCAGGATTAATTATTTCGATGACAATATTGTATGTAATGACTCCGGCCGTGTTCGTTCCTATTGAATCAACATGTGTTACTTTTCCTTTAAAAGTTTTTCCAGGAAAAGCATCCAGAGTTAACTGTGCAGATTGTCCTTTTTTCACTTTTGGAACATCAACTTCGTTCAGCGCCAGCTTTACTGTGTAGTCGCCAAAGTTGGCAATTGTCAGAACAGGCATTCCCCCTGTAGCTGAATTTGCGGTGGTAGTACTACCAGTTGTTACCTTGTCGTCAATCTTGTACGATAAATTTGCAACCGTCCCTGAAGATGGCGCTTTAACTATCAAACTTTGTGTTGCTTGATACGCCAACCATGTAGAATTAACCTGTGCCTTTGCTGCATTAACTGTCACATCTGCTTCTTTATATTTTTGTTCTGCTGCAGAAAAATCTTTTTGCGCTTGGACCAGTCCAGAATTAATACTCTCTTTTTCAAGATCTGTGTAATCTACTTTTGTCGCGGGATTTTGTGTGTGATCATCTTTATAGTCCTTTGTATTTTGTGCATCTAAAAACGCTCGTTGTTTTGTCCACATGGTTGCATCAAGACTCTGTTTGGTTTGCTCGGCTGTTTTTTGAGCACTGAGGGCATTTTGATAGTTTGCATAGGCTGTTGCTTTTTCTTGATCCGTCGCCGTACTACGTACTTTAAATAGATTTTGATTTATTTCAACAGGAGTATTATCTTCTACATAAATTTCCTCAATGATTCCTGTTAAACCAGAATATACATCTACTCGCCCCGCAGTATAGATATTTCCTGTTTCAGAAACAATTTGGGTAACATTTGCCTTTTCAACAGTTTGGGTAAGATATTGCGGTTGAGTGTTCGAACTTTGAATTTGCCTAAATATAAAAAAACCCGCCAGTAAAATGGCAATAATTACTATTATTTTATTTCTCGTTTTTGTTTTTCGAAACCAAATAATCGGTTTTTGAACTAGTTGAACAGTCTGTTTTAATTTATCCATTTTGTTCTTTTTTCAATGTTTCTGTAAGGTTTATAAAAATCCTGATAAAATTTTTTAAGTCTTTTGCTGGAATTTTGGAGAAAATCTTTTGCATTTTTTCCATGAGCTTCTTTTTGAGAGTAACAAATTTCTTCTCACCATTTTCAGTTACAACAAGTCTAACAATGCGTCTATCTTCTTTATCGTCAATTCTTCCTACAAGCCTCGCTTTTACAAGTCTTTCTGTAAGCTGTGTCGTTGAGGATTTTGAAAGCTTTAAAAAGTTGGTAAGATCGCTAACCGTTCCATTTTTATGTTCCTTCAAAAACTGGAGCGCCATGAATTGCAACATGGTTGCCGTTTGCTTTTCATGATCTTCCTGTGTCTGCCGCGACATAATCTTCCCAAACTGCATCATGGTACTAAAAAATTGTTCAAAATCAAAATTATTAGTCATAATTATAGGTTTAACTGTTAAATAGTTTAACACATAAACTAAAATCCGTCAACTACTAAGTTGAAAATACCTTTTTTCATACTGTTCTATTTCATCCTGGAAAAGTGATAAAATTAAGATAAGATTACAGTATTAGAAGGGTCTGATCGAACATGATTGGCTAATAAAAGTAAATATTTAGATGTAGAATTATGAGCGCGAAAATAAACAATCTTAAGGGAATTAACTACTCAGTTGGGCATGGTAATGAAGGACTATTATATAAGTTATTTTTTCAAAAAAAAGACGTCGCGATCAAATCTGACCTGTTGTTTATACGTGATAAGTTAAATTGCAAAAAAGTCAGGATCTTTGGTGCCTATATAGATAAATTAATAACCGCTGGCAAACTTTCTTTAGATTTTAGAATTTCTCCATGGCTTTCCCCGCGCTTTATTAATTCAGATTTTGAAATGACTAAAAAACTACTCAAAGATTTTTGTATTGGGGCAAAAAGTGCCGGTCTAGAAAATGAACCTTTGTTTGTTGGTAATGAACTTGTCCTGGATTGCTCTGATTTGCTTGGCAAGAGGGTAAATTCCTGGTTTAAAAGAATAAACATAATATTGAGCGAGATAAAAAGAGGGAGAACATTTAACACAACCAACAAGATAAATGAACTCATTAAAATTGCTAGAAATAATGGTTGGAAAGGTTCGCTCTCTTATGCTTCCTTTATGTACGAAGTTGTCGACTGGAAGAACATTAATGATGATAATTTTATAGTTGCCCAAAATTTGTATTGGGAAAAGGATCCAAAAACTAATAGCCCTGAAAGCGTATTAATATACGAGCATAAAATTGAGAAGTTGATTGGGGAAGCCGGAGCAAGGAAAGTTATTATAAGTGAATATGGATCAGTCCCCCATAAAGACGGTTTAATTGCGGGTGGTGGGGGCTTTATGCTTAAAGGAAAAATTGATTACAATGCACAAAAAGATGCTTTAATAAAATATTTTGAAGTCTTTAAGAAATATCACTTGCTCAATTTTCTTTTTTGTTTTGAAAGCAAAACTAAAAATCTTGAAAGTAGCTTTGGGATAATAAATAATAAAAATATAAATATCCTCCTTCCGGCAGCACAAATGTTTGCAGAATTTATATAATAGTTATAGCCTTATAGGGATCTAAGTCGACCTACTCAACAAAATTAGACCAAAAAAAGTGAGCCAGCTTGTCCCAGAATGGAACTTTTTGGAGGATTATATGTATAAAGTTTATAGCACTTTCAGACAGGTACAAGTTGAAGTTTAAAGATATTTAGCCATATCCGTAAGGATAGACATTGTTTAAATAATTATTCTCTTGTTCTGCTGATATAATTTATCTATGGTTGATGAATTAACCCCATCAGTTACTTATGATCAAATCATAAGCATTGCGAAAGAAGAAGCTGATAAACTTCGTCCTTCACTTCCTGTCTTACCCTCAGATAAAGAACTTGAACCATTTCTTGGGAAGATGTGGGCTGTTGATAAACCCTTAATTGACTCACTTAGAAGACATCTTGATGAATGGGGAGTAAGATCACCTGATCGGAATTATGAGGGACATTTAGAATGGGTAGCGGTAAGAGCTGCCTATGTAGCTACTTTAGAATGTAGTGAAAGAGGAATTTTTGATGCAAAATTAAGAGAAGAAATAATCCAAAGAGCGTGGCGATTAGGGCTTCTTCACGATATTCAAGCCTGGAGAGGTTGGACTCCAGAACATCAAATTGAGGGAATGAAAGCAGCCCGACAAAAACTTGAAGAGCTGGGTATTAAAGATGAATATTTAGAAGATCAGATTTTGCTACACGACAAATTAAATGTTGAGCCAAGAAATAACCCTGCTTTTGATATTCCCTTTTTTTCTGTGTTTGCAGTAGACCATCTTAACTGGGGATTAGAATGGGAAGAGGCAAAATGGAAAAGTTTTGCCAAAAGACAGGTCCAACCAAATCAAGCAATCCACGATTATCAGTATATTTTGAGATTAAAAGACAGTCCTAATTTACAACAAACTAAATGGGCAAGAGAGGTAGCTGTTCCTTGGGTAAATTTTGGTATCCAAATAGCTCAACACGTAGAACGAACCTTCACTACAAATTAAGGTGAACAATTGAATAAGGAAGACCATTTTTTTTAGCTTCTTCCAACATTACTTTTTGTTCATGAAGGTATCTCTCTACTTTATTAACAAATCCTTCTTTTTTTACCATTAGTTTTTGATATTTTTTCCAAGACATTGGTCTTTCCATGTGGGACGAGCGTCTGTCAATTTCTTCAGCTGATAATTGAAGAAGTAAGATGTGAATGGGTAGTTTTTTCAGTTTATTAACAACCTGTTTATATTGGGGCTCTAGACTCTTATCTCTACTGACATGAGCCATATAGTTTGAAAGGTGAAATCGGTTTAATAGAAAAAAACTCTGAGGTTCTTGTTTAATAGTGTCATCCATAAAATCTGTAAAGTAATTAAGAAGTTTAAGTCTTAATTTGGCTATTCCTTCAATTCTTGCCAGTTTCCACGTAAAGAGGAGGTCTCCTTCAGCATAATCATAAACTATTTTATTTTTAAATTGCTTTTTTAGAAGTTGTTGAAGGGTATCTTTTCCTGAGCCAGCCACTCCCTCAATAATAATAATTCGGGCTTCATCAGGAATATTGACTTTCATAGTCAAATTATATCAGAAAACTTAACTGTTCTGTTAAATTTATGTAGTTTGGATTGTTTTAACAACCCGATGTGAGCCAGCTTGTCCCAGAATGGAACTTTTTGGAAGCTTATATGTATAGAGTTTATAACACTTTTAATTATAAATTGATGATTTGACAATCGACTAATAATCGCCTATTATTTGATTAGATATGTTCACTCCTAAATACTCAATCACTGACCAACTTTTGGCCAATATCACTCGTATTAACAATCTTATCAGAGACTTAAATGATTGTCGTTTCCCAAAGGTGGTTTTAGTAGAATTTGAAAAAACAGCCCGGGAAGTTTCGAGTTATGCCTCAACGAGTATTGAAGGTAATCCTTTGCCACTAACCGAGGTAAAAAAAGTTCTCAAATCTCGGCCAGATACCGTCCGGGATAGTGAAAAAGAAGTTTTCAACTACAACCAAGCACTTGAGAATTTAAACCAACTGCTTCAATCTAACAGGCTTGAATTATCACTCAAACTCATTCTCAATATCCATAAACAAGTGACTGATAAACTACTCCCCAGTCATGAGTCTGGAAAACTACGACAAAATCCTGTTGTGGTGAATGACCCAAGAACGGGCAAAGTTGTGTATCTGCCGCCGGATGCAGAAAAAGTGAATGATCTTGTTACAGCCCTAATTACTTTTATTAACAAAAATAGTCAAAAGATTGACTCTCTTATCCTTGCGGGTATTTTTCATAAACAAATGGTCATTATCCATCCATTTATGGATGGTAATGGTAGAACAACACGACTTGCAACTAAGGTGTTGCTTGCCAAAATGGGACTCAATACCTTTAATCTCTTCAGTTTTGAAAATTATTACAATCAAAACGTTACCAAGTATTTTCAAACGGTTGGAGAATATGGCGATTACAACGAATTAGAAAAATCGGTTGATTTTACAAAATGGCTCGAGTATTTTACGGGTGGTCTAATCGACGAACTTTTGCGGGTTCAAAAACTCTTACCAAAACTCGGCAACACACCAGACACCCGACTCGAAGATTATCACATCAAAATACTTGAATTTATAAAACAAAATGGTTTTATTAGTGATCGTGATTATGCCAAACTGACTGACAGAGCAAAAGCAACTCGCACAATGGACTTTCAAAAGCTGCTTGATTTAGGACTTATCGAGCGCAAAGGAAAAGGCAGATCCACTCACTATATGCTAAAAATGACTTAAGGAAACGTTGTCTTTTCTTCTTAAAATGCGTCTCCGAAATGTATTTGGTTGTTATGTCATACTAAATGTGAGCCCGTCGGGACTCGAACCCGAAACCAACAGCTTAAAAGGCTGCTGCTCTACCAGTTGAGCTACGGGCCCTGGCGCTTTGAATATTATATCCTATTTTTTAAAAAACCTTTACCGAAACCTGTTTTGAAATAAATTTATCTTTTATAAGAGCGGTCCTTATTTGTACACGCTTCGTAATAAACAAGGGAAAATGGTCTTCTATTTTTTGTTGCCTTAACACGACCTAAGTTGTGTTCTTCAAAACGTCTTTTCAAATCACTAGTGGAACCTATATATAGGGCACCATCTCTTTTACTCTTTAAAACATAAGTGTAGAAAAACATTCTAGATTTATTATAAAATACCAGTTGCTCGACGTTCAACTTCGTAGAACTGTCGAGCCCGTCAGTCGTGACAAAGTCTCGACGACGGGAGCTACGGGCCCAATCGATTTCAGAGTTTTATTATAACAATCAATGTTCTTATCTTCAATCGAAGGTAGATTAAAAATGCGGTTTGTTTCCTCTATTAATTACTTCATCTGGAATTGGAGAACCTTTTTGCCGCCAATCTTTCTTCCAAGACTTGTGTTTTGGATTATTTTGACAAGACCCAGCGCCACAACTAGCGCATTCAGCTTCGGAAACAAGCGTTCCATCTTCAAATTCACTCATTTCTCTAGGAACCAGGCCTTTTTTTTGAGCTTCTTTAATATAGACATTAAGCATGGCAGCGGAACTACAGACTTTTTCAGACATATATCAATAATTATAACAAAGTGGGTTTATAGAATAACTAAATTCAAAATCTTATTTTTGATGTAGATGGGTTTGTATTGTTTACCTATTAAGAATTTACTTACCCTGACATCATTAATGGCAGTATTCACAGTTATTTCTTCAGTAGCGTCTCTTCTTATCATAATTACCGATCTAACTTTGCCATTAACCTGAACTGGGATTTTAATTTCATCTTCAATAGCGACTTTTTCAGCCTGAGGCCAAGAGGAAAGATGAATCGATTTTTTTTCGCCAAAAACATTTTTCCAGATCTCTTCGGTCATAAACGGCGCAAACGGCGCCAAAATCTGCAAGAACTTCTTTGCGTCATAAGGGGCTAACTCCGGCGTCCTCTCAAAATCATTTAGAAATTCCATCATTGAAGCAATCGCCGTGTTAAATTTAGTCTCCTGAATGTCATTGGTGACCTTTTCAATGGTTTTATTAAGTTTAATAATTAATTTTTTTCTGGCCATTTCATTAACCTCCGAGGTTTCCCCATCGCTTCGCTCCTCTTTAACCTCGGAGGTTCTACCGTTTTGCTTTTGATAGACTTTACGGTAGATTTCCCAAATACGATTCAAAAATCTATAGGCCCCTTGTAAAGAACTTATTGACCAGGCTATTTCAGCGTT
>CAZPKD010000023.1:0-9820 GCA_964587115.1 uncultured Gammaproteobacteria bacterium
TGTGTTGGGTGTGTTTGGGGTGTTGGTTGGCCTTCTTCATTTAGTGGGTTGTTTGCCCAGCCATCATCTAAGGCGTTTTTTTTATCGTTTAGGAGGTATTAAAATTGGTCGGGGTTCGTCAATTCATATGAAAACTACATTTTATAATCCTGGGAATATTTCAATTGGAGAAGATACCGTTGTTGGCGAAAGAACAGTTCTAGACGGACGGCATAAGTTAATAATTGGAAATCATGTTGCAATTGCTTCAGAAGTGATGATTTATAATTCGGAACATAACATTAATGATGATAATTTTCAAGCGATTGAAGCCCCTGTAGTTATTGATGATTATGTTTTTATTGGACCACGGGTAATTGTTTTACCAGGAGTAAAGGTTGGTAAAGGGGCAGTGGTTGGGGCCGGGGCCGTGGTTACTAAAGACATTCCTCCTTTTGCAATCGTTGGTGGTGTTCCCGCAAAAATTATTGGTGAAAGAAAGAATAAGGTTCTTCAATATAGGCTTGGGCGAGCTCGCTGGTTTCGTTAATCAGCCGTTCCCACAAGATAGACGGCTTGCCATGGTCGGTAATTCGAAAAGAAATCCTGATCAATTAATGTCTGGCCGTCTTTTTCTACCCGGTAGTGAAAGCTAGCCCTACCTCCCCAGGCTGGAAAATCGGTTTGTTTAACCACACCTTTTTTTAAGGTGGGATCATCTTGGTAAATAGGGGATGGAGGAGCACTAACATCATATAAAGTTACCTTAGAAATTTCTGTTTTGCGACCGTCTTTTTTACCATAAAAACGAAAATACAGAAGATTGTTTTCTTTATCAACCTCAGTCTGAATTAGAATATAGGTCGGCGTGTCATTTTTTATTTTTAAGTCGTTGGTTGGCGCAAAAACCGTCGCATCAAAACCTGGTTTGGAATCATTTTCATAATAACCAACACGATAGGCATGAGCATATCTTTCTGTAATTGGTAAACCAGCGTTAAGAGCGGCTCGAAAAAGAGTCGTTGACACTTGACAAACACCACCACCATCGCCCAAAACCGTTCGACCGTTTTTTATAATATAGGCAGGTTTATAACCAGTTGAGGCAGAGATATCACCAACCGTATCATTAAAAGAAAAAATTTTATCTTTAGGAATAAGGACGCCGTTAAACTTGGAGGTAGCCAAAATTATATTGTCGACTCTTTCTGAAATGGAGTGGCTATAATCAGACTTTCCTTCACCAATTAGTTCTTCAATTCCAAATGTGTTTGCTTGAGCGAGAGTAATCTCTGGTTCAATAACTTTTGACTCTACCAGAACTCGTTTATTTTTGACTTCGGTTTTTAAAGTTGCAATTATTTTATCGACATCATCAACAAACCTATCTGATTCTATAGAGAGACCTTTTTCTTCTTGACGAAAATTAATTACTTTCCCGTTTTCAAACTTGAAAAGAGCGTTTTTTGCGGGTTTGTTATTTTGTTCCTCAATATCAGTGATAAGATCTCTAATAACCGATTTTTCATACTCAAGATTAGAATCAATATAAAATTTTTGCTGGAAAAAAAGTGAGCTTAATTGTTGATATACCCGAGAATAAAAATTAGTTGATCGACCAATGAGATAAGCTCTTTCGGCTAAGCCAACGCCATCATAATGGAGATTGATCTGTTGTCCAGAAATAGTCGCGACTGGCTCATGATTATAATAGACCGATATAACCACAGTGGCTAGTTTTTTATTCTTTAAATCAAAAAACTTTTTGACTTCTTCTTTGGTTTTATTACCAAAATCAACCTTATTGACCATTGTTTGTGGATAAATTTTATTTTCCAAAGATTGGTTAAGAAAAATGTAGTATCTGTAGAAGACGGTAATAGGGATTAAAAAAGACAAGACAACGACCACAAATATGTGTTTTTTTGCTATCATAGATACTATGGATGATAATATAAAAAATCAGCCACCAAATCAACCAAATTTATCTTCGGAATCCGTTCCAAATAGTACTCCTATTTCTGACGAGCTAAAAGAAAAAAATTCACCCCAAGAGCAAGAAAGTCCAGTATACGAAAGTGTCACGGTTGAAGAAACCCCTGTGGCAGCCGTTCCGGAAGAAGTTTCGGCCGATGTGGAAGAATCTCAGGTTAATGAAGTGACAGAACCAACACCCCAAACACCGTCAGAACCGCCAATGACGGTCCCCGAAAATAATCGCAATAAATATTTTATTATCGGTGGGGGAGCCCTTTTATTATTGATTTTATTGGTGGTTATTTTTAAAGCTATTTTTGGTGGTCAAACTAAAACAAAAGAGGTTAATCTCACCTACTGGGGTCTTTGGGAAGAAAAAGAAGTGCTTACTCCATTGATCGAGCTGTATCAAAAAGAAAATCCCCATGTCAAAATCAATTATCAAAAAATGTCATCCCAAGACTATCTTGATCGACTTTTAGCCCGTAGCAAAAATAATCAAGGACCAGATATCTTTCGTTTCCACAATACTTGGTTGCCTCAAATTAAAGAACTGGTTACTCCAATTCCACAAAGTATCATGAGCAATGAGGAGTTTGAAAAAACTTTTTACAAAATATTTCAGACAGATCTAAAATCTGGTGATTATTATTATGGACTACCGCTTTATCTTGACGGATTGGTTTTAATTAGTAATGATAGTCTATTAAAAAAAGCTGGTATTTCTTTACCTCCGGCTAATTGGGATGAGGTGACTGATGCGGTTTCTAAATTGACGGTTAAAGACAAAAGCGGTCAGATAATTACTGCTGGAATCGCTCTTGGGACAACCTCAAATGTAGAGCATTTTTCTGACATTTTTGGATTAATGTTATTACAAAACGGAGGGGATTTAAAAAAGCTTGACCAGCCGGAAGCAGTGGGAGCTTTAGAAAGTTATCGCAAATTTGCAGAACCACCAAATGATTTTTGGAGTGATAATATGTCAAATTCTTTGGCAGCTTTTACTCAAGAAAAAGTTGCAATGATTATTGCTCCTTCTTGGGAGGTTTTATCAATAAAAGCGGCCAATCCTGACTTAAAAATAAAAGTCACGACAGTACCGACCGTTCCTGGAGGTCGGCCAGTTTCTTTAGCCACTTATTGGGCTGAAGGAGTTTCAAGATATAGTAGCAATCAGCTTGAAGCTTGGAAATTCTTGAAATTCCTAACGGAAAAAGATAACCTTACTCGCTTATATCAACTGGAAAGTCAAACCAGGCTTTTTGGTGAAGCTTACCCAAGAGTTGATCTTGGTCAGCTTCTTACCCAAAACGAATATCTAGGAGCAGTTATTAAACAGGCAGATTATTATAAATCTTTACCTTTATCATCAAGAACATTTGATAATGGTCTAAATACTGACATTATTAAGTATATTGAAAACGCTATTAATGCTACCATTCAAGGGGTTTCTTACAGTGAAGCTTTGCAAACCGCCAAGCAAGGAATAGACCAGATCTATGAGAAATATAAAATTAACTAACTATGATATTCGATTTTTTATCAAAATCTAACAACAAAAGCAAAAACTACTTAGGACTTCTTCTTAGAGAAGAAGATGGAGTAGCCATGATTATGACCGTTAAAGATGGTCATCTTCAGATAGTGGAAAAAGAACAGTTTAACTATTCAAACGGTTGGGAAAATCTTGTTGAAGATCTTGACGAGGTTCTTTTTAGTTTGGAAAACAAAACAGAAACTCAAGCAACCGAAACAATTTTTTTTGTCTACTCCTTTCTAATAGAGGAAAAATCTCACGAAATAAAAAAGGCTTATTTGAGCAAGATAAAAAATCTTCTTAAAAATCTTGAATTAAAACCCCTAGGTTTTATTGAGTGTTTTGAAGCAGTCTCAAAGTATAAAGAAAAGAAAGAAGATCTCCAGGTAACAGCTGTGTTGGTAGAATTTGACCGAACCAATCTTGGAGTTTTTATTTATAAAGTAGGACAGCTATTTTTTTCTTCGATCATTTCCCGAACCGACAGTTTGATAGATGATTTAAGTTTAGCTTTAAATCAAGCCAAAGAAAAAAGCACCCTACCGGCACGAATTATTCTTTATAATTCAAAAGATCTTGATGATGAAGCAAGTAAAATTATCTCTCACCGTTGGTCACAAGATATTTTTATTCAACTGCCTAAGGTTGAAATTGTTAAAGAAGAAGAAGTAATTGAAAGTTTGGCGGCTATTTTTGAAGAACAAATTTTGTCTCAGACAAAAGAGCCGGTTAGTTTTGAAATGAAAGAAAAAGAAGTTATGGGTTTTATGATCAATGAGGATATAAAAAATAATTCACCACGAGAAAGAGAGGCTGTGGTAAAAAAGCCCCTTAAATTTTCACTTCCCAATTTTACCCCTTTCTTAGATTGGCTAAAAAACCTTAGATTGCCAACCAATTTTCTTCGTAATAAAATTACACCAGTTATAGGATTGGTAATAATTTTTTTATCATTATTTATCAATGAGTTCTTTTTTCATAAAGCCAGCTTAACGGTTTTTGTTCCAACCACCCCGATTGCCAAAAAAATAAGCCTGTCTCTGAGTGAGGATGAGAAGCTTGATTATAAAGTAGCGACTCAGACGGCAAATTTTTCTGAATCAATAACTACGACAGGAAAAAAAGAAGTTGGTAATCCAGCCCGAGGAGAAGTAACAATTTATAACCTAAACAAAGAAAAAACCTTTGACAAAGGAACAGTCATCGAAGCTAGTGGATTAAAATTTTCTTTTAACGATTCCGTTAAGGTCGCTTCAGCTTCAACCACCAGCGACATGACAAGAGTGGCCGGAAAAGCAAAAGTAAAGGTTACGGCTCTACAAATTGGTCCAGAAAGCAACTTCGATAAAGGAACAACTTTTAAAATTGAAGATCTTGATCCGTATGACTATGTTGCTAAAAATGAAATAGCTTTTTCTGAGGGAACCAAGAACAACGTCCAAACGGTTTCTAAAAAAGACCATGAAGATTTAAAAACAGCGGTTTTAGCCAAATCTGGTAATTTAGAACAAAAAAACAACAACCCCTCTCTTTTGCCAAACGAAAAAATAATTAATGACTTGACGGAAAAGGCTTTGACTGATCTTAACTATTCTAAAGAGGTTGGTGAAGAAGCTACTTCGGTTACTTTAACGGCTAAGGCACAAACGACCTTTTATATTTATAATAAAAATAATTTGCTGAATTTTATTTCTTCTGAAATTAGTCCTGATGTTCCCGGCAATTACATTTTAGAGAAAAAAAACATTAGTTACCAAATAGATAAAGCTTCTATTAAATCGTCTAAAATATCCATACAGGTATCGGTTAATGCTAAAGCGACCAAAAATATTGATAAAACAAAAATTGTTAATAGTGTTTTAGGAAAGGATAAGAGAGACTTAGATCAACTATTAAAAAAAGAATATGCCATTAATGGTTTTAATTTTAATTTAAAACAACCCTTATTCCTTCCTTTTATAAAAGATAGACTGCCTCTTATTAAAAAAAACATCACGGTAACAATTGACACGATGTAATATGGCCTTATATAACTATAGAAAAGGGAATAACTCTCCCAAACGAAAAGTAGTAAATTATTTTTCCTATGTTTTTTTGGTGATCGGGGCGCTGCTTTTATTTTGGTCGTTCTATCCAATTGTTTCTTTCGAAGTTTATTCTCGGCTGTTTATTCAGAATAAGGTCCAGTCACCGGTACCAAACTCAAATATAGTTTCTTCCTTAGAACAAGCCAACTCGGTTCTTGGAAACTTCAATGTTTTTTCAAACAATCTAAGAGACTTTACTAAAATAAATCTATGGTTTCCAGGAGTAGTTCAGTCAGGTGAAAAAAAAACCTTCGCCATAAACAAATATTATCTATCCATTCCTAAACTTAATATCCAAGAAGCAACGGTAACCGTTGGAGGCGAAGATCTTACTAAAAACCTGGTTCATTATCTGCCCAAATCGCTTCCAGGAGAATATGGTAACGTAGTAATTTTTGGCCATTCAACTTTACCACAGCTTTATAATCCTAAAGACTACAAATCAATTTTTACCTACCTACCATCATTAGAAAAAAACGATAAAATTTTGATTAAGGTGCGTGATATCGTCTACGAATATGAAATTTATGACATGTTTGTTATTAATCCTGACCAAGTTTCGGTTCTTGAACCAAGAAATGATGCTGCCTATATTACTTTGGTTACCTGTGTTCCACCAGGAACTTATTGGAAGAGATTGGTCATAAGGGCCAAACTAACCAAGTTACCTGATAACTTTTGATTGATTTGTCCTATAATATCTGATAAAATACGACCATGAAAAAAGGTTTCTCCTGGTACAATCTTCTGTTTAAAATATTGCTGTATATTGTTAACTTTTTTATCCTCATTGGTGAAATTACCGAGAAAACTTTTTTGTTTATTTTACGAACCATTGGTAGTTTCTTCAAAATCATATTTCAATCAATTATTAATGTGGCTAAATTTGTTGCTGGTTTGTTTTCATCTGTGGGCAAAAACTTTACTCGGAGATGGAAAATGATTACTAACGGGCTAAAAAAACTATTTACCTTTAAACCGGTTAAACTAAGTTTTCCCCCCTTTTCTAAACTCCATATTAAAAAAAATTATTTTAGAAATAAATTTGTTACCCAAGATTTTTTTATTAAGTTTAGATATTTTGTTTTAGGTTGTTTGGTAACATTGTTAGTTTTTTTTCTATTCCAATCATATACTTTTGTTGCCAACTTACCGTCGCCGAATAATATTGGAAAAACAAATTACCCTTTGACAACTCACATCTATGATCGTAATGGAAAGTTACTCTATGAGATATATCATGACCAAAATCGAACGCCGATAAAAATTGATCAATTACCAACTTATGTTGCTCAGGCAACCATTGCCATGGAAGATAAAGATTTCTATCGACACGCAGGCGTTTCATTATTCTCGGGAATTTTAAGAGCCGTAAAGGAAAATCTTTTTAGCGGAAACTTGCAAGGTGGATCAACCATCACTCAACAGCTAGTTAAGTCTTCTTTGTTGACCCCAGAAAAAACGATTGTTAGGAAGGTTAAAGAAATTATTTTAGCAATCTGGACAGAAAAAATTTATACTAAAAAACAAATTCTTGAAATGTATCTTAATCAAGTTCCTTATGGAGGTTCTTCATATGGTATTGAAGAAGCCTCTCGAACTTTTTTTGGTAAGCATGCCCAGGAGTTAACTCTTGCTGAAGCCGCCTTCTTGGCCGCTTTACCTCAGGCACCGTCGATGTATTCTCCTTATATTAATCCACAACTTGCTTTAAAGAGAAGAAACGAAATCCTTGAGAAAATGTATCAACAAAAATATATAACTCTTAACGAAAAAGTCAAAAGTCAAAAGTCAAAGTTAGATTTTTTGCCGCCAAATACCAATATTAAAGCGCCCCACTTTGTTTTTTATGTTAAATCCCAACTTGAAAATATGTATGGAATTCGAGAAGTAGAAGAGGGGGGATTAAGAGTAGTGACAACCTTAGACTTAGATATTCAAGAACAGGCAGAAAAAATATTAAAAGAAGAGTTAGAAAAAGTTAAAAATTTAAACGTTACCAACGGCGCGATATTGGTTACTCGACCAGAGACCGGAGAAATTTTGGCTATGGTGGGTTCGGCTGATTATTTTTCCCAGTCTTCAGGGGCTTTTAATGTTACAACCGCTTTGAGACAGCCTGGTTCTTCGATAAAACCACTAATGTATTCTCTGGCTTTAGAAAAAAATTATACCGCCGCATCCATTGTTGACGATTCGCCAGTAATTTTTAATATTCCCGGATCATCTTCTTATAAACCAGAAAACTATGATGGTAAGTTTCATGGGAAGATACCACTGCGGTTGGCGTTGGCAAATTCTTTTAATATTCCTGCGGTTCGTGTTTTGAGTACATTGGGGGTGGAGGAATTTGTTAATCAAGCAAAGAAAATGGGAATTAGCACTTGGACTGATTCTTCTCGGTTTGGTTTATCACTAACTTTGGGTGGGGGAGAGGTAAAGATGACTGATATGGCGACTGCTTTTGGTGTCTTTGCAAATGGTGGTTATCGGACTGATGTTCAAAGTATTTTAGAAATAAAAAATGCTAACGATCAAAAAATTTGGAGTAATCGACCAACAATAAAAAAAGTTCTTAATGAAGGGATCAGTTACATTATTTCTGATATATTGTCTGACAACTTCGCCAGACAATGGGCCTTTGGAACCAGATCGACTCTTGAAATTCCTGGATATAAGGTGGCGGTTAAAACTGGAACCACCGATCAAAAGAAAGATAACTGGACGATTGGTTATACCCCAGAATTTTTAACGGCCGTTTGGGTTGGCAACAACGATAACCAACCAATGAATCAGTATCTTTCATCAGGGATAACTGGAGCGGCTCCAATTTGGAATCGAGTAATGACTTTGGTGTTAAATAAATATAGTGACGGAAAATGGTTTACAAAACCTGATAATATTGTGGAAAAAACCTGCTTCTTTGGCCGAAAGGAATATTTTTTAAAGGGAAGCGAAAGTAAAGCCTCTTGTCAAGACTCTTTATTTGGAGGAACACCGACACCAACCCCGTAAATAGATTAAACCTCAAAGATCAAATATCAAAAATAAACGTAAAGCTTAAAGATATACAATCGGTTTTAAACTTTGAACTTAGCTTTGATCTTTGATTTTTGATCTTTTAGCTTTTCTTGTGACTTGTTATTTCTGAGGAGTTGATTTTATTTCCTTAAATCCAGTTAGGGATTGAAGAACTTTTGGGATAAAGATACTGCCGTCTTTTTGTTGGTTATTTTCTAAAACGGCAATTAGAGTTCTTGGTGAGGCCATGGCGGTATTATTTAGTGAATAACAATATTCGACCTGGCCGTTTTTTTTACGATACTTTATATTTAATCTTCTCGTTTGAAAATCACCCATGACCGAGTTGGACATAGTTTCTCCATAGTTGTTTCTTGACGGCATCCATGTTTCAATATCGTATTTTTTTATTTGTGGTTCACCCATATCTCCAGTCGACATTAATATTTGACGATAGGGAAGTTCGAGGTCTTGTAAGATTTCTTCGGAATTTTTTTGCAACTCTTCATGAAGTTGTTTTGCCTCTTCGAGATTACTTTTAGCAATAATTACCTGTTCTACTTTCCAAAACTCATGCAATCGATATAATCCACGAACATCTTTTCCATAAGCTCCGGCCTCTTTTCTAAAACAAGGAGAAAGGGCAACAAATTTTTTTGGTAAATCTTTTTCATTTAAAATTTCTCCTGAATAATAAGCCGTTACAGGAATTTCTGCCGTTCCCGCCAAATAAGAATCGTCGTCATTAGTTTTGTAAACATCTTGTTCACCCCAAGGAAACTGTCCTGACCCAAAAAGTGTAAAACCCTTAACAATTGCCGGCGGGATAAGTGGTGTATAACCCTTTTCAATCAATTTTTTAAAAGAATAAAAAAGAATGGCCAAGTGTAAAACAGCTCCTTGGTTTTTAAGAAAATAACCTCGATAGCCCGAGACCTTTGAGCCTCTTTCCAGATCTAATATATCCAAGCCTAGACCTAAATCAATGTGGGACTTTGGAAAAAAATTAAACTTAGGAATTTTACCCCATTTTTTGATTTCTTTATTTGCGGTTGCGTCTTTGCCAATGGGAACTTCGTCTAGCGGGACGTTAGGAACATAAGAAATTAGTTTTTTTAGTTCAGTTTCGGTTTTAAAGAGCTCAGTTTCATGTTCCTAACGTCCCGCTAGACGAAGTTCCCATTGGTAAAAACACAACCCAAACACACCCAAAACA
>CAZPKD010000024.1:0-9342 GCA_964587115.1 uncultured Gammaproteobacteria bacterium
GCCGAGGTAGCCAAGGTGGTCACGGCGGAGGTCTGAAAAACCCCAGATGTCAGTTCGACTCTGACCCTCGGCACATTTTTATCCTATAGTCTTGACAGGCCTAATATTTTATATTAGAATATAATAATATGACCGAATCTCTTTCCCAAACATTGCCAACAGTTGAGTCTAAAAAACTCCTTTTATCATCCAAGACTACTAAAAGGCTATTATTAGGTGTATTTATAACTATGAGCGGTCTTGTTCTTCCCAGTTGCTCAAGACTTGATATGGACCCTTCTCTTAATCCAGACGCCTATTATGCTGCTGTAGATTCTTCTGTCGCTAGAGCTATGGATCAAGTTAATCAACAAGCGATTGAGGCTGCCCGGGATCAGTATAATGCCACTGCCTCTAACCAGCAAGAACCAATTGAAACTCAAGAACCACAAGCCCCTAACCTGACTACCAATACTCTCTTATGTGCTACGGTAGCGCCTGGAGGAAGTATCTCCCAAGCCGCTCAAAATGCTAATCATGGCGAGTTTCCTCCTTATGACGTCGGAGCGTTAAGTATGTTGGTTAGTTATTTCAAAGATGGCGAATGGAAAATTGCAAAACTTGAAGACGTAATGAATATGAGTCCTAGTGAAAGTCCTAATGTTAACCCAGGTGATACAGTTTGTATTTCTCCAAACGCAGATATGCTCGCTCAACAGCCAACCCCATCCAAATAAAAAAGTGGACCTGACCGGAGTCGAACCGGCAACCTCCGCAACCTGCCCGCCGTAACTGGTGGACCGAAGGAGACTTGAACTCCCAACCTCTGCAATGCGAATGCAGCGCTCTACCATTGAGCTATCGGCCCTGTGTGGTGTCCCCGGGGAGAATTGAACTCCCATCCTGGGTTCCGGAAACCCATGATCTATCCGTTGAACTACGGAGACTTATCTTATAATCTGCAGTAATATTATAGCAAGAAGAATTCGGTAAACCCCGAAGACAAAAAGCGAATTTTTTTGCAGGTAGCCGATTAGCCATTTAACAGCTAACATGGCAAAAATAAAAGAAACAACAAATCCAATCACTAAAACTCCCAAATTATTCATATTATTAAATATTAGAGATCTCATCTTGAAAAGATCATAACCTGAAGCTGCTAATATCGTTGGTACCGAAAGGATAAATGAAAACTTGGCCGCATCATCTCTTTTATAATCCAAGAACATCATTCCAAGGATAATAGAACCGGCCCTTGAGACTCCGGGAACAACTGCCAAGGCTTGAATCAAACCTATGATAAAAGCTTCCTCATAAGAAAGATTTTTTAAACTCTTTTTGAGCTTTAGCTTATTTTTTTTAACCAGCCACTCAACTAAAATAAACAATAAACCAACAAAAACAAACATAAACAACATTAATACTGAAGATTCAAAAAAAATATTCTTTATTACTTTATACAAAATAAAACCGATCACTGCGGTGGGAATAAAAGCGACTACAGTTTTTTTTATTAGATCAAAGTCCCTAATTATCTCTTTAAAAAATAAGATCGCTACAGCCAAGATGGCACCACCCTGAATAAAAACTTCAAAAAACTTTTGGAACTCTGTCTGAGAAATTCCTAATAGTTTGCTTGTGTATATAAGGTGAAAGGTTGATGATATGGGTAAAAACTCAGTGATCCCTTCAACGACCCCTAAGATTATTGAGTGAAAAATTGACATTTATTAATTATAATCTATACAAATGAAAATCGCGTTAGTTCACGATCAACTTTGTGAGTTTGGCGGATCAGAAAGAGTTTTGGTCGCCTTAAAAAAAATCTTTCCTCAAGCAGATATTTTTACCTCTACCTATAATCAAAAAGGTTTAGGAACACATCAAAATGAATTTGGAAAATGGAAGATCAAGACTTCGTGGTTTGGAAAGATCCCTATTATTAAAAACTACTATTCCCCCTTTCGTTTCCTGACACCTTTAATTTGGGAAAGTTTTAATTTTTCTAAATACGATCTGGTTATTTCTTCTTCTGGCTCCTGGATGTCAAAAGGCATCAAAACAAAAAAACCCACCATTCATATTAGTTATATTCACCACCCGCCCAGATATCTTTATGGCTATGAAACAGCCATTGAATGGCAAAAATACTTTTTGGTAAGACTTTATGCTTATATTGTTAATCACTTTTTACGTATCTGGGACTATGAATCATCTCAAAAACCAGATTTTCTTATTGCCAACTCTCAAGAAACACAAAGTCGGATAAAGAAGTTTTATCGCCGAGATTCTACAGTCATTTATCCACCGGTGGATATTCTAAACAAACCTACAACCTACTCCCTACCACCGACTGCTTATTATCTAACCGTTTCCCGCCTGGCTCGCGCTAAACATATCGATATAGTTATCAAAGCCGCCAATAAACTTAATTTAAACCTTAAAGTAATTGGTTCTGGTCGCGATGAACAAAGATTAAGAAAAATAGCCGGCCCAACTGTAGAAATACTAAACAAAGTCGATGATAAGTCTCTACAAGAGTTTTATAAAAACGCCAAGGCTTTTCTTTTTGCTGCAAAAGACGAAGAGTTTGGCATTGTCACGATTGAAGCCATGGGTTATGGATTACCAGTCATTGCTTATAACTCCGGCGGCCTAAAAGAAACTGTGATTGATGGAAAAAACGGCCTCCTCTTTAACGATTTAAATGAAACTTCTTTAATCGAAAAAATTAAAATCCTGGAAAAAATGTCCGAAAAAGATTTCATAATGATGAAAAAGAATGCTCGTCAATCGTCAGAAAAATATTCCTTTTCTAATTTTAAAAAACAGATACTTAGCTTTGTAAACAAATGCCTACTAAAATCTTGATAAACTTTATAACTTTAAAACTCTATGCCCGAACTACCTGAAGTTGAATCAATTAGGTTATTTCTAAAACCCAAAATTGTTGGTAAAACCATTAAAGAAATAATTGTTCTTGAAAAAAAACAGTTTTTTGGTGACCCAAAAAGAATTATTAACAAAAAAATAATAAGCCTCCAAAGAAAGGGGAAGGTCATGTCTTTCAAGTTTTCTGATGATCTATACTTAAATAGTCATTTAAAACTCACCGGTCAGCTACTTTTTTCAAAACGGTTTAACCGGGCTTCGTTTGAAAATAAAATCCCCTTTACTCACAGTCATAGAATGCCTGGTAAAACAACTCGGATAATCATTAAGTTTGAAGATGGCTCGGCGATTTTTTTCAATGACCTAAGAAAATTTGGTTGGTTAAAGATTTCTCAAAAACCTGAAGTCCCAAACTCTCTTGATATTCTTGATAAAAACTTTAGTTTTCGGTATTTTAAAAAGGCCCTTCTCTCTTCTAAAAGACCAATCAAAGTTTTACTGCTTGACCAAAATAAAATGGCCGGTATCGGCAATATCTATGCCAATGATTCTCTCTTTATGGCCAAAATCCACCCCTTAAGAAAATCAAACGATCTGAAAGAAAAAGAAATGAAAATTCTTTATCAAAAAATCATCAAAATAATTAACCAAGGAATAAAAAATAAGGGATCGTCTGGAGCTGATGAAGCTTTCATTTTACCCGATGGATCCAAAGGTGGACAACAAAATTACTTTAAGGTTTACCAACGAGAGGGGAAACCTTGCCTTAGATGTAAAACCCCAATAAAAAGAATTAAACATGGTGGAAGAAGCAGCTTCTTTTGTCCCCATTGCCAAAGATAGTTCGTCAAGTCATAAAGTAGCAAGTTTGTCAAAAAAAATCTTAATGAACTTGAAAAACTTGATAAGCTTTATAATTTACTCGTAGCGAATAGCATCAATTGGGGAAAGATCAGCCGCGTTTTTAGCGGGAAAAACACCAAAAACAATACCAATTAATGAAGACACTCCAAGAGCGATTAAAACCGAAAATAGGTCAATGTAAGCAGGAAATAAGCCTTGTAAAAAGAAAACGATCACAAAAGCCAAAATCACACCTAATGCCCCACCAAAAATTGATAGAAATACTGACATTAATAAAAATTGATAAAGAATATCTTTCTTATGAGCTCCAAGAGCCCTTCTTATACCAATTTCCCTAATTCTTTCCGAAACCGTCACATACATAATATTCATAATACCGATTCCACCCACAACTAAAGAAATAGCCGCAATCGCAACAAGAATTGTGTTTATAACATTAAAGATTGAATCGACTGTTTCCATAATCTCACCCTGTTCAAGGACAGAGAATTGATCTTCATCATACCGCTTTACTAAAGCTTTAGTTATTTCTTCTTTTACTTGAGGAATAACATTTTTGTCAGTTGTTTTTATATAGATTGCATAAAATTTTTTATCAGGATTAAAAGCGGTAACAGCCGTATGAGGGACAAATGTATGACTATCTATATTAGTTCCCGACAAACCTCCTCCTTTTGATTTGTAAATACCGATAATTTTATATTTTTGGCCTTCAATGCTAAAAGTTTTTTCTAAAGCTTCTTCTTTACTGCCAAAAATCTTTTCTGATGTTGCCGCGCTGATTAAAGCTACTTTAGATTTTTTTTCAATATCTCTCCTTTCCAACAGTCTTCCCAAGTCTATTTCAACATTCATAACCCGAGTTATTTCCTCAGTTGAAGCAATAATCTCGGTCGTCTCTGATTTTCCCCGAGCTTCTATGCTGGACCCAGACTTCACAAAAACAGGAATGGCTATTGAAATACCAGAGATTCTCTTTATTTTTGCCACATCTTTATTATCAAATCTTATCCCACCAACCATACCACCTCCTTGGACAATCGCTTTTTTACTTCCAGGCATAACATAAACCAAATTTGCCCCCAAGCTGTTGAATTGATCAGAAATATATTTTTTTAAACCCAGGCCCAAAGCCATAAGAAGAATTACTGCCAAAACACCAATCAAAATTCCTAAGGAAGTCAAAAAAGTTCTCCCTTTGTTTAGAGAAAAATCAAACAGAGCCGACTTAACAACAAAAGACAGGTATTTCATTTAATGATTTCTCCGTCAAGAATTTTAACAACTCTTTTTGTTTGTTTCGCGATTGAAGCATCATGGGTAACAATGACAATGGTCATTTTTTCTTCCTCGTTTAGTTTTTTTAAGAGTTTAATGATTTCCACTCCGCTTTTTGTATCAAGATTACCAGTCGGTTCATCAGCAAGAATAAGTTTTGGGTTCATAATTAAAGCTCTGGCAATGGCGACTTTTTGTTGTTGACCACCCGAAATTTTATTAGGATATGATTTTTCTTTATCAGAAATATTAAATCTCTTTAATAAGAATCTAGCTCTTTCATATGGATCATAGTCAAGTTCTTTTCTGGTATAAACTGTCGGTAAAAGAATGTTCTCTAAAACATTTAGTTTGTTCATCAGATTAAACTGTTGAAAAACAAAACCCACAAATTCATTGCGCAGGGTGGAAAGTTTCTCATCATTCATTTTGGAAATATCTCTACTATCAGCAAAAATATCTCCACGGGTTGGTTTATCAAGCAATCCTATAATGTGCATCAAAGTAGACTTACCAGAACCTGAGGGACCAATAAGGCTTAATAGTTCTCCCTCATTAATTGAAAAATTAATATCTTTTAGGGCCTGAAATAAAAATTCTCCCATTTGATATTCTTTCCAGATGTGTTCAATTCGGAGTATCTCTTTCATATCTTTTTATTGAGTTGATGGTAAAAATATTTCGTCTGATTCAGATAAGCCAGAGATTACTTGGTAGTTACCATCAACGTCTTCCCCTAATTTTGGATATATCTTTACCTTGCCTGATCCTAATTTTTTCTCCACGTATTTGCCTTTGCTATCAGTTCTAATATAGGTTGATGGAACGATTAATACATTTTTCTTTTCGCTTAAGGTAAAGGTCACATCTCCTGTCATTCCATATTTGTAATTTTCTATATCTTTTTCGTCTAACTGGATTCTGCCCTCATATACTGTTCCTGTTTCGCCAGTCTTTGGAGTAAAAGAAATATATGAAATTTTTCCATCAACTTCCTTGTTAGGAAAAGAATCAAAAACCATTTTTCCTTTTAATCCTTCTTTTAACCTTATTATTTCAGTTTGATCAGCTGTAAAAGAAAAATACATAGTTTTCGGGTTAATAATTTCAAACTCTGCTTGTGCGGGGGTGATGTTTATTCCTGCATATTTAGAGTCTACCCGAACGACAATTCCTTCGATCGGAGTATAAAGATAAGAATATTCCAAGGCCAATTGGCTTATTTCAAGATCCAGAACCGAATTGTTCAGGTCGTATTGAGCTTTTTCAAGAAGTCTCTTCATTTCATCACCCGCCTCTTTAGTGCTTTGATCCGCCCATCTTTGATTATCATCTTTTGTCTGATCAAAATCATATCGTTCCTTAGCAAATTCGTTTAGTGTTTTCTGAAATCTCTTCTTTAAATCCCGTTGATCAAGAGAGGCAATTCCTTGATATTTTTTTACATAATCCCCTTCTTTGACACCTACCCAAGCTAATTTACCCGAACTTTGAAATCTCAAAACAACCTTCTCTTCAGCGTCAATACTGCCTGAGAGTGACAAGGCTTCAACTAAATTTTGTCTCTTTATTTTATATATTGTTGACTTGCTATCGCTAGCTTTAGAGGTGTTTTGTTTTGTTATAAAAAAGATTAGGGCCGTAACAAAAATAATCAGAAAAATATACCATCTCTTTTTAATAGATTTCCACATATAAACATTATAATTTTAAAACAACGATTATACTACCTTATCTATAGAAAAGGCAGCCAATCAGCAATGGGCATAACGTTATAAAGCATAAAATTCCAGGCAAAAAGATAAATTCCTGGAAGAAGAATTAACGAAATTATTAGAAACTTTTTTGAAGTAAAGAATTTTTCGAAAGCAATACAGGCTAGAGGCCATAAAGGTAAACTGTAGCGAGCAATATCGCGATGTTGAACAAAAAGAGTGGCCGTTAAAAAAACCAGTCCAAAATAAAAAAAGCTTCGTAATTTTGTTTTACTTAGACTGAATATTGTTAGTAAATAAAGAAAAAAATAAAAAATCACATCTTCAAGCCAAGCTGTTCCCACCCAAGTTTTCTGAAAATTAAAAACCGAGAATGGAAAAACAAGATGGATATTGTCACCCGAGTGGAAATAAGCCAAAAAATCATGAAACTGAAAATAATAAAGACAAAAAACTGCTAAAAGCCCCAGTGGGATTAAAAAAATTCCCAACCATTGCCGTTTAATCTTTTTTTCACGGATTATTTTTTCCAAAAAGACCAAAGAATAAGCGACAAATAATAAAATACCTGGCGTTTTCGTCGTCACCGCCAGTCCCCCAAAAAAACCAGCTAACCAATATTTTTCTTTTTCAAAAAATAAGATTGATAAAAGGATTAGAAACAAAAATAAGGATTCTGGTGCCCCAACAGATCGGATTATTAGAAAACGCGGTAAAAAAAGAAACACCCCTGTTAATAAAAGTGGTTTTTGGCTTAACCTAAAGTATTTAATAAAAAAATAAAATAAACATCCTAAAGCCATTGTCGCTAACAAATTAACAAAAATCATTGATTTCAGATAACCAAGCATGGGAGCAAAAAGCCTAATTAAAACAGGATATAGAGGCAGATGAGCCGCAAAATAATTAGCAGGAAGAGCAACGTAAGGACCAAGTTTTTCTAATAGATTGAATTGATATAAAGTTTTTGCCGGTATCACATAAAGAGGACCGTCAAAATGTTTATAAACTTGCAGAAAATTTGAATCTTGGATTTTTAATCCGAACCAACTATCAGCCTTTAAAATAAACGGTAACCAAAGGACAAAAGTACTGATTAAAATTACCGTAATTACGGTAAAATATGGATATATGGCGGAAAAAAAACCATTTCGTTTGAACATTAAAGATATTTTAACAAAAAACTGGCCTCTCATTTTGATAATCGTCTTTGGTGTATTTTTCCGTTTCTTTAAACTTGAGCCTTTTGTTACCTTTCTTGGTGATCAAGGACGCGACGCAATTATCGTCAAACGAATCTTAACACTTGAACATCTGCCAGCTATTGGAGCCCCCACCTCTGTTGGCATGGTTTACCTTGGCCCATTTTATTATTACTTTATTACTCCTTGGCTTTGGTTATTTAATTTTAATCCGTTGGGGCTAGCTGTTTGCGTAGCTTTTTTTTCCAGTCTATACCTATTGATTAATTATTTTGTTGTCAAGGAAATTATTGATAAAAAAACCGCTCTCATCTCAACCTTGATTATCTCCTTTTCTTGGGTGATTATTGAATATTCTCGTTTTTCCTGGAATCCTAACCTTCAACCCTTATTTGTCACTCTGTCTATTTATTTCCTTTATCGCAGTGTTAAAAATAACCACTGGTGGGAATATGCTTTAACCGGCGCATTAATGGCTCTTACTTTTCAACTACATTATTTATCTGCTTTTTTAATTGTTTTTGGATTTTTTTATTATTTGATCACCGGTTTAAAACAAAAAATATTTGTTAAGAATGTTAAAAATTATGTTATTTGGGGATTATCTTTTCTTTTCTTTTCATTGCCGCTTTTTGTTTTCGATCTTAGACATGATTTTTTGAATACAAAAAACTTTGTTAAGATGTTTACCCAGGAAAAACCTATTGCCGATAATAAAATCAGTAATCTAATTGACGCCTTTTCCTCTTTAAATTATTATCTCTTTCAAACGAAAATTAATAATGTGATTTTAATCGTTGTCTTTTTGGCAATGATTTTATCTACTTATTTTTTAATAAAAAGAAAAAACTCGGCTGGTTTTATTTTTTCAGCTTTTCTTTTTCTTTTTCTGGGAATTTCGCTTTATGGAGGTCAAAAAATACCTCATTATTTTTTGGCTGTTTACCCACTCTATACTATGGTTATATCTTTTATCTTTTCTAATAACTTAAATAATAAACTAAATGTTATTTTAACATCACTTTTCCTCATTGCTTTTACAATTCTTAATCTTCAAAAATATACTTTCTTTTTTGCTGAACCACCTAGACAAATCAATCAAGCTAAAAAAGTCGCTCGAGTAATTCTTGATAATGTAACCAAAAAATTTACCGTCACCTCTCTTCCTGAAAGATACTCTGACAGTATGTATCGTTATTTTCTTGAGGTGTGGGGTAAAAGATCGATTGAAAAAGATAGTCTTGAACGAGCTGATGAACTTTTTGTTATTTGTGAAACCGCTTGTCCTCTAATTATCGGCAATCCTCAGTGGGATGTGGCTTATTTCGCACCAAATAAGATTGTCAAAAGCTGGAAAATCAACAATGTTAAAATATATAAATTAGTAAGATGATCTTTAGAAATTAAAGAAC
>CAZPKD010000025.1:0-9175 GCA_964587115.1 uncultured Gammaproteobacteria bacterium
TGTGTTGGGTGTGTTTGGTGGTTTGGTTACTAATAATCGGTGGTTCACAACTTTTTCATGCCGCCTGTCTTTGGTCGGCCGAAGTTGCCTCGCATTTTGTCGATCTTTTGCATTTTTCTTCAACTAAAGAAAATAATGAAATATTTTTATTCCTAAAAAAACTTTTTCGCAATGGAATGGTTATCTCTCAAAAAGACGTTCTCGATTATGTTTCAGAAGATGATGTTGTTTTAGTTGGCCCGGGGATGGTAAGAGTTGGTCAGGAAGGGATACATACTCATGACTTAGTTAAGCATTTAATCGAGACATTTCCCGAGAAAAGATTTGTTTTTGACGCCGGCGCCCTACAAACGATGGATAAGGATTGGTTATTGAAATTAAAAACCCCAGCCATTATTACGCCTCACCAAAAAGAATTTGAAAAACTGTTTAATCTTTTCTTTCAAGACAAAACCACGGATGGAAAAGCAGAAATTGTCAAAGAGGTGGCCAAAAAGTTTAATACTGTAATTCTGATGAAAGCAGTTGACGACATTATTTCTGACGGAAAAGAGATTATAATTGTCCGCGGTGGTAATCAAGGTTTAACCAAAGGCGGAAGTGGAGATGTGCTGGCCGGTTTGGTCGCCGCTTTATATACAAAAAACAAAGCTCTTAATGCGGCCGTGATTTCATCAATATTATTAAAAAAATCAGGAGAAGCGCTTTTCTTAAAAAAAGGATATTGGTATAATACTAGTGATTTAATAAAAGTTATTCCTGAAGTTTTAAGTCATAGTCTATGAAAAAAGAGACCAGTATTGCAGTCATTTTCGGAATTATTCTAGGAGTTATAGTAGCTTTTTTTGTGATTTTTCAGAATAAAGAAAACAGAATGAACAAAAATAAACCCCTTAATATTTCTTCAAAGATTACACCAACAACCAAGCCTTCTAATTTGGCGACTATCGTCCCTTTGCAACTAACCGAACCAAGCGATAATGCGATTACCAATAAAAACAACATAAAAATTAAAGGTAAGGTTAATAAAGATTCACTAATCATTTTCCAATCGCCGATAAAAGACTTGATTGTTAAAAATGATAAAGAAGATTTTAGTCTCGATTTTCCTTTAGCCTTAGGAGAAAATGTTATCCGTATAACAGTTTATCCTAAGGACAAGACTCTTTCTTCATTTCAAAAAGAGTTAAAAGTTTTTTACCTTGACGAACAATGAAAAAACGACTATTACTTTTTATCATCATTGGCCTGTTTGTTTTACCAACAAAGTTAAGTTATGGACAGATAAAGGATGCGACTGATTCTTCAAAGGCAACCAACGGGGCCAGTCTTGATAAGGATACCCAAGTTTTTAAGGACAAAATCGTTAACGCGGTTACCGAACAGTATAAGAAAGACCGTAAGGCAGTCTCTGGATTTGTTAACAACACAAAGACATTAACTTTTAAAACCGATACTGAGGAAGAATATCAAGTAAAAATTGACGATGTCTTGACAAAGTTTTTTCAGGTTATTGGAGCGACCAAAAAAGAAATCAAACAGTCGCAGATAGAAAAAGGTGATTATATTATTGTCACCGGCCCAGTAGTTGATAAGACGATTAACGCCAATTTTGTCTATATGGATGATAAGTATTTGGTTAAAAATGGAAAGATTACTGAGGTTGATAAAGAAGCTTACTCAATCAAAATAACTACAGCGGAAAAAGACAACTTTACCTTGGATGTTGAGACATCAACAAAACAACAGATATTAAACATTAAAACTTTAGAAGTAGAGACGGTGGGTTTTTCCAAAATTAAAGAAGGCGATACTATTCATTTTGTGGTTATTAAAACTGGTCAGGAAAAAGAAGTCAATCGCTTTCCCGCGGAAAAAATTCTTATTATTCCACAGGAATACTTCATAAAGTAAGTCATAAGTTAATCCCGATTAAATTAGGGTAAAAATAAGATGTTTGGTTTTTTCAAAAAATTGTTTGACTATAATCAGCGGGAAATTGATCGCTTGGACAAAAAAGTTCAGGAAATCAATCAGCTTGAAAATACTGTCCGTCATCTAAAAGACAGCGATTTTGTTAAAGAAACTGAAAAATTAAAATCACAGATTCAAAAAGGCGAAAAAAACCTTGATGAAATTTTACCTTATAGTTATGCCTTAGTGAGAGAAGCAGCTCGTCGAGTTTTGGGCGAACGGCATTTTGATGTTCAGCTTTTAGCGGGAATGGCTCTCCATGAGGGAAAAATTGTCGAGCAGAAAACCGGTGAGGGTAAGACTTTGTCAGCGACGACGGCTCTATATCTAAACGCCTTAACCGGTAAAGGAGTTCATCTAGTGACAGTTAATGATTATCTGGCGCGTCGCGACTGCGGCTGGATGGGTAAAGTTTTTCATTTTTTAGGTCTGACGACAGCGGCGATGATTGCCGACAGATCTTTTATCTATGATTCGGAATATAAGGATAAAGAAGCTCAAGATTGGCGTTTGGTCAATCTCAAACCGGTTTCCAGAAAAGAAGCCTATCTCGCCGATATTACCTACGGGATTAATAGCGAATATGGTTTTGACTATCTTAGGGATAACATGGCTCAAGGGGCACAAGATTTAGTTCAAAGAGGTTTTTACTATGCGATTATTGATGAGGCTGACTCGGTTTTAATCGATGAAGCCAGAACGCCTCACATTATTTCTGCTCCTTATGAAGAAGATACCTCAAAATACTATCAATATGCCAAGATTGTTAAAACCCTCGATTCTAAAACTGACTATAAAATTGATGAAAAATCACGAACCGCTAATTTGTCTGAAGCAGGGGTAAAAAAAATTGAGTCGATTCTAAAAGTAGATAATGTCTATGAAAAAGATTTTGATACGCTTTTTCATATTGAAGCGGCTTTAAAAGCGGAAGCGCTTTTTAAACTTGATAAGGACTATATTGTCAAAGATGGTGAAGTCGTGATTGTTGATGAGTTTACCGGTCGGCTTTTGCTGGGAAGGCGTTTTTCTGAGGGCATTCATCAGGCGATTGAGGCCAAGGAAAATGTTTCCATTCAAAAAGAGTCAAAGACTCTGGCGACAGTTTCTTTACAAAACTACTTTCGTCTTTACAAAAAATTAGCCGGTATGACCGGAACGGCCGCGACCGAAGCCGAAGAGTTTCATAAAATTTATAAAGCCGATGTTGTCGTTGCGCCCACTCATCGAAAAATGGTCAGAGCTGATCATCCGGATGTTATTTACAAAACCGAAAGAGCCAAGTTTGAAGCCGTGGCTAATGATATTGCCGAAAACTACAAAAAAGGTCGACCGGTGCTTGTTGGTACAACCTCAATTGAAAAAAATGAGCTATTGTCAAGAATTTTAAGTCAAAAAGGTATTCCTCATGAACTTTTAAACGCCAAACAACACGAGAGAGAAGCTTTAATTCTGGCTCAAGCTGGAAAAAAAAGTGCCATAACCGTAGCCACGAATATGGCGGGTCGGGGTGTTGATATTGTTTTAGGAGGAACGCCACCAGAAGATAAAACTAAACGGGAAAATTGGCAAAAAGAGCATGATCAAGTAGTTTCACTTGGAGGATTATATGTTATTGGCACAGAAAGACACGAATCGCGTCGAATTGATAACCAGCTTAGAGGTCGATCTGGTCGTCAGGGTGATCCAGGAGAAACAAGGTTTTATGTCGCTTTAGATGATGACCTGATGAGAATTTTTGGCGGCGAACAGATCTCTAATTTAATGAACTTTTTGAAATTTCCTGAAGATCAGCCTTTAAGCCATTCAATGGTATCAAAAGCAATTGAACAGGCTCAGGTTAAGGTTGAAGGTTACAACTTTGATATCAGAAAACACTTAGTTGACTTTGATGATGTCTTAAATAAACAAAGGGAAATCGTTTATTCTTTGCGGCGTAAAATATTATCGTTACCAGAAAAAAATCTTTCAGAGTTTAAGGAAGAAATCTTTAAAATTTTTAATGAAGAATTTTCTGTTTTGGTCAATAGTTCGTTAATTAACCCAGATGAAAAAAGAGAAGATGATTTCAAAAGACTTTATCAAGATTTAAATTTTATTTCTTCGTTTGAAGAACAAAAAGTGAAAAAAATTTGGGAAACCGGTAGAGGAGAGGAACTGATCAATTTTCTAATGAGCGACCTCAAAGACCAATATCTAAAAAGAGAAAAGAAAATGGGAGAAAAGTTTTGGAATGAAATCGTTCGGATGATATTTTTGTCAACGATTGATAAATACTGGACTGATCACTTGACTGCGATTGAGGATTTAAGAGAAGGAATTAATCTTCGTGGTTATGCCCAACTGGATCCTTTGGTTGAGTATAAAAACGAAGCCTTTACCATGTTTGAAAAACTATTGAGTGATATTGATTTTGAGGTGACAAGACGACTTTTTAAGGTTGAGGTGGAGCAGAGGCAACCGATGATCGAGGAAAAAAGAGAGCAACCTTTGATGTTCAAATCAGCCTCGAGAATAGACCCGTTTAAGGGTCAGGTCTCCCCTACTGACCAGAAAAATTTTCAGGCCTCCCCAGTTCAAAACAAACCCCCGGTAAGTGAAGAGATGGGTTTTAAGGTAATTGCTCCGGGAACAAAAAATAAAAAAATTGGTCGCAACGATCCATGTTGGTGTGGTTCGGGAAAAAAATATAAAAAGTGCCACTATCCGAATTAATTACCTAACCTCTTTAAGAGGATAAATATCTAAAGCAATCTCTTCATAAGGATGAACTTTTTTAATCGCGGCAATCACTTGTTTTAATTTTTTTTCTTCACATGTCGTTTCAATCCGTTCTTCAACAACCGATTCCAGTTTGTTTACTTTTCCGATTGCCGGATGAGCACCTTCAAGGGGTTTAAATCTGCCAATACCTTTTATAGAAAATGTGCAGTGACTGTAATTGCCAAGTACGCCGGCTCCGGCATCCCCCATAGCTTTTCTAACTATGTCAACGTGAGTTTCTGGGACCGTAACAATCAATTTAAATATTCTACTCATAATTAATATTCAACTCTTATTTCATGTATCCAAATTTTCGGTGGTCGGGAAAGCATGTAGACTATCGCATCGGCCAGATCGGCTGGATTAGTAAATTTTTCCGACGGTACTTTTTCGCCGGTTTTTTCAAACATTTTTGTATTGGTGCCGCTTTGATATACTCCAGCCACTCTTACGCTTGATCCTTTAAGGTCAGCTTTTAAAACTTCTGTAAATCCAGTTACTCCATACTTACTGGCGGTGTAGACTGATTGGCCGGCTTGGGCAACGATACCGGACTTAGAAGAAACATTAATAATAGCCGCCTCAGTTTGTTTCTTAAGAGTGGGTAAGGCTAGACGAGTACAGTTAATTAGAGCCGTCAGATTAGTTTGAACAACGTCATTAATAATTATCTCATCAATATTTTCGATTGGCCCCATTTTTTGCCAAATACCTGCCACGTTAACAAGAATATTAATATTTTTAAAATCAACAACTATTTTACTAATAGTTTTTTTTAGATCAGAATTTTTAGTGATGTCACAAGGATAGATATTGACTTTTATAGATCCTAGTTTTTCTGCTTCTTTTTTAGTTGCCTCTAGTCTATTTCTATTTCTCGCAATTAAAGCAAGATTGGCTTTTTCTCTTGCTAATCTTAAAGCAACTTGTTTTCCGATTCCGTCACTTGCCCCAGTCACAATCGCCACCTTATTTTTTAGAACCATAATCTGTTTATTTGGAATTGCTAATAATAAATTCCGTAACGGTTTTGACCATCTGCTTAAAATGATTCATGTTTGAGTATGTATGATCCGCATCTTTGACTATTATCAGTTTACAGTTTGGGATTAATTTTGAGATTTTTAGACTTTGCTGAATTGGAACAGTGATATCTTTATCTCCATGAACGATTAATGTTGGAACTTTTATTTTAGGAGCCACTTTATAGCCATCGTTATTTTTAAAATCTTCAAAAAATATGTAGTTAATCTTGATGTTTGGATTATTATCATATATGCGGGATCCGTTCTTTTTCCACAGCTCAATTTCTTTTTCTGACTTTCTTCCTCTTTCTACTTCTTCATAATTGCATACGGGTGACCTAAGAACAAGAAGGTAAAGATCTTTAGATTTAGATGCAGCCATAATGCTTGAAATTCCGCCAAAACTTGATCCAAACAAACCAATTTTTTTATAACCGAGCTTTTTTAAATAATCAATAGCTTGAAGAATATCGTCAACCGCCTCACTGATCGTAGCGTTTTCAAACTTCCCTTCGCTTTCTCCATGACCATAGAAATCAAATCGAAAAGTAGAGACATCTTTTTTATTGAGAAGTAAGGAAATTGAAGTTATACTGGGTCTATTTTTGTGAGAATGATGGCCGTGGCAGATAATAATTATTAGTTTTTTTAGATTATTAGTTGGATTAGATAAGATTGCGTAAAGCTTATCGCCTTTTGAGTTTTGGAAAAAGATTTTCTTTTCCATGAGATTATTTTATCAAATCTATTATGAGTTTAATATAATAGTTATTATTGTTATGACAAGCTATGGATGTAGAACATGGTTTGTTTGATGACATTGCTGGTATAGAAACGGAGATAATCTCTACTAGGTCAAGATTGACAAGATTTTTTTTCTTTAGTAGACTAAAACAGAATTATTAATTAATTTTTTTATGATTAAAGAAATAATTAGTCGTCGTAGTGTGAGGAGTTATAAATCTACTCCAGTTAAGGAAAAAGATACTATTGAAATAATTAGGGCGGCTCAGTTCTCTCCGTCAGGGAGACATTCAAGGGCTTGGGAGTTCATAATTGTTAATGACAAAAAAGAAAAGGACGAAATTTATAATTTAATTGGTCAGGAATTTATTAAAGAGGCACCAATTTTGATTGTTCCAACAGTTGATACGAAAAAGACGAATCTTGGTATGCAAGATTTAGCAATTGCTTCAGAAAATATTTTTTTGCAAGCCGCCCAACTAGGATTAGGAACAGTTTGGAAAAATCTTGACGCAGAATGGGCGAGTAAGGTAAAAAAAATTCTTAACATCCCCGACTATTTTCTTGTTATCAATATAATTCCTTTAGGCTATCCAAAAGAAATAGTTTCTCCTCATACGGAAAAGGATGATTTTGAAAGCTCAAAAATCCACTGGGGAAAGTGGTAAAGAGTTAGTATAATAAAAAGATGGCCTTTTATAAAAGAATTTACGATCCAAAAAGCAAAGAACCTTTTAAAATTAGCCGATCAAAAATCGATCTTTTTGTGGAATGTCCTCGTTGTTTTTATCTGGATCGGCGATTGGGGATAACCAGGCCATCACTCCCCGGCTTCTCGTTAAATTCTGCTGTTGATACTTTGTTAAAAAGCGAGTTTGATATTTTAAGAAAAGAAAAAAAAGCCCATGCTTTAATGACTAAATATGGAATTGATGCGATTCCCTATTCTCACCCCGATCTTAATATCTGGAGAGAGAATTTTAAAGGTGTCGAACACTGGCACAAAGAAACAAACCTAATTATTTCTGGAGCCATTGATGACATATGGATTAATAAAAAAGAAAAACTGTCGATTGTTGATTATAAATCAACCTCAACCGAAAAAGAGATTTCTTTGGAAGATCGTTATAAACAAGGTTATAAAAAACAACTGGAAGTTTATCAATGGATTTTTAGACATAATGGTTTTAATGTTTCCAAAACTGGTTATTTTGTTTTTGCTAATGCCAGTAAGAATAATCCTAAGTTTGATGGGGTTCTGAATTTTAAGCTTTCAATAATTTCTTATGACGGTAATGATGATTGGGTGGAACCAACTATAGTTAAGTTAAAACAGTGTTTAGATTTCAACGAAGTGCCCAAATCAAGTTCTACTTGTGAATATTGTTCTTTTGCTAATAACTTTAACAGAGTCTAACTACTTTACCGTAACACTTTTGGCGAGATTTCTTGGTTTGTCTGGGTCACACCCTTTTGAAAGTGCCAGGTAATATCCCAAAAGTTGAGCAATAACCACATTGGGAATGATTGTTGCTTCTTGACAATTTTTTACCTGGATAAATTCATCATAAATAGGATTATTTTTTTCGGCAATACCGATAACATAAGCGCCACGGGCTTTAATTTCGTAGGTCGATGATAGAGTGTCGTTATATGTTTCGTCAGATGGATTGTAGACAATCACCGGAGTGTTTTTTTCTATTAGAGCAATTACTCCGTGTTTAAGTTCACCGGCGGCAAATCCTTCAGCATGAATATAAGATACTTCCTTAATTTTGAGAGCTGACTCCAAAGCGGTTGGATAGGAGACTCCCCGACCCAAAACGTAAATGTGGTGGCTGTTTTTTAATTTATTGGCTAGTATTTTGATTTGCGATGATTTTATTAGTCTTTTAATTTCGATAACTGCCTTTTTTATTTGTTTAACACCCTTTTCATAACCGCCGTTAAGACAATAAGCTAAAAGATATAGAATCGTGATTTTGGCGGTAAAAGATTTAGTCGCCAAAACACATTTTTCCGGACCCGCCTGAAGGAGAAGTTTTTCATCGCTCATTCGATATAGGCTAGACCCAAGAACATTGGTAATAGCCATGATTTTAGATTTCTTTTCCTGGGCTTTTTTTAGGCAAGAGATTGTGTCAATGGTTTCGCCCGATTGGGATAAGGCAATAATTAAAGATTTGTCGGTCAAAAAATCGGTTAAATAATTAAATTCAGAGCTAACCGAAATATTGATGTGCCGTTTGGCGATTTTCGAAAATAAGTAACTACCGGCTAACGCAGCATAGTAAGCAGTCCCACAGCCAATTAGATAACTACCATATGATTTTTTAATAACCCGGCTAGCTTTTTCTAAATTATTTTTTTGGGTGTTGATAATATTTAAAAGAACTTTTGGTTGTTCACTAATTTCTTTCATCATAAAGTTTGGATATTGGCCTCTTTCAACATCTTGTTTATCATAACGAAGAGTACCATATTCAATGGCTTTAATTTTATTTTTTTGGTCAAGTATCTGTTCTTTTTTTGGGGTGATTATCAAAAGTTCATTATCCTCAAGAAAGTAAACTTCTTTTGTATAAGGAATAATTGCTTCTGATGCTTCGGCCATAATTCCTTATACAAAAGAAGTTTACTTTCTTGAGGATAATGAACTTTTGATAATC
>CAZPKD010000026.1:0-1452 GCA_964587115.1 uncultured Gammaproteobacteria bacterium
AAGAAGATCAGGACCAGTTTTCGGTTTATTTTCCTTTTGAAAATCTCGGCCATATCAAAGAATTCCTAGAAGGAATTGAGGCCCAACCAGCCGAGATTGATTATAAACCATTAAATTATATAACTATCAATGATAAGGGGCAGGCGACGCGGATTATCAATTTGGTTGAGGCTTTAGAACAGCTTGATGACGTTCATAAAGTTTTTGCCAATTTCGATATTCCGGAAGAATTTTTAAAATGATAAACCTAAGATCAATCATCAACTCGTTTAAAAAAAAGGCCATCAAAATCGAAAAGAGGCTTCGTTTTGTGATTAGTGCCCTGGTCTTAACTTTAACCATGCTTATATCAACTTTTTTTTCTTTTGATAAAGCCTACATTTTTATTCCGGTTTTTATCGCCCTAACCTATTTTTTTACTTTTTTTTCTGTTTTAGAGGATATTGAAAAAATTGAATGGTTCTCACTTTTTTTTATGCCAATTTTATTAACTCTGTCTTTTTATTTGTTTTATTTCCTTTTTCCGGTTCGTTGGTTAACCCGACTCCCATTTATGGTTTTATACGCCATATCAGCTTATGCCCTAATGCTTTGTGCCAACATTTTTAATGTTGGGGTGGAGAAGAGTCTTCAACTTTATCGGGCCGCCTTTTCCGTTAACTTTTTTTTTCAGTCTTTAGTTGGTTTTTTTCTGTTTAACGTCATCTTTTCTTTTAGGTTAAATTTTTTTTTCAACGGTTTGTTAATTGCCCTAATAATTTTTTTGCTGGCTTATCATCTTTATTGGAGTATTCGGTTGCGGCTGGGGATAGAGAAGGAAAATGTCTTGTATGCGGGGTTAACTGCCTTTTTGCTGTTTGAGTTGGCGGTTGTCTGCTCATTCGTTCCTTTAAAACCAATGATTTTCTCTCTTTTTATTATTTCTTCCTACTACAGTCTTGCCGGCCTCATCTATAACCATTTGGACCAACGATTATTTTCACAGACAGTTCGCGAGTATTTATTTGTTTGGTTTTTTGTTTTAACCGTAACTTTATTATCGATTAATTGGTAAAGGCCTCCTAAAGATCTACAAGACATATCCTAAGATAGAGAAGAGGGGAACGGACGTGAAAGATTACTATCCTATAGTATTAAAAACTATAGGTCATAAGTTTTACGTTCGTAATTAATTTAATATGTGGATAACTTTTTGTTTAATAAGGCTAATTTATTAAGTTCAGGGCGTCCTTCTCTTCTAATACGCACACTTTATCTTTATACACAATGACATAAAATAGCCTTAAAAATGAAGATCTAGATAATAATGACGCTCTAAACTACACTATTAGCAATAAGATATAATTTGTGATAGTTTTATAAATATCCTAGCCTTAATATTTATAGTCTAGAGTGTTTGATTAAGCTAAACCACACTACGTCTTCCTGGATGAATATGCCTTTTTAGCCTTA
>CAZPKD010000026.1:1552-8931 GCA_964587115.1 uncultured Gammaproteobacteria bacterium
TTTTTAGCCTTAGAATTAAATATTTGGATTGATATAACAATCTAAATCTTACTGTTTTTTTTCTTGTGGTATATTGCTATTTTCCATATTTTTAGCCTCAAAATAATAGACTTAGATTGATAAATAGCCCTAAAGAGAACAGTGGTCCTGACGACCTATCTTACAAATAAAAAGACCTCTCTCGATGCTAATTAATCAGCAGTTAAAAGAAAATTATCCCAAGGAAGACAAGTTTATAAGAACTATGAGTTATAAGAGGAGGGGTGGATTTCTCTTCTATAAGAAGATTGGCAAAAAATCTACTGGTTTTGGGAAAACCAAAAAAAGACGAATATATTCTTAAGAGAAGCGAGACATATAACGTCGTAAATTGTATCTTTTACGATGTCAGCCAAGGCTGTTGGGAGAAGAGTGGTTAATAAAATTACAAATCACAAATTACAAATAACAAATTAATTATTTTATTTTTCCAGATTTCTCTATTTTTAATTAATGGCTTATTTCTCTGTTATTGGGGTTGGTGAGTTTTTATGACTATAAGACTAAAATTTTGGCTTGATTATTAAACTTTACACTGTTAAAATGCTCTAACCTATCCTCTGCTCCAGGGTTTTATCCGTTAGGGTACTGTATAATCGTATTTGTATGAGTGTATTATCGGTTCGTAATCTAACCAAAAAGTTTCCTAAAAAACAGTCTCAGTTTGTGGCGGTGGATAATATTTCCTTTGATCTTAAGGAGGGAGAAATTTTAGGATTTTTAGGACCAAATGGTGCTGGTAAAACCACGACAATTCAGATGCTTTTAGGTGTTTTGACACCAACTGAAGGAGAAATCGTTTATTTTGGCAAAAACTTAGCTGACCATCACTCAGAGATTTTGGAACAGGTGAATTTTTCTTCAACCTATACTGATATGCCAGCAAAATTGACAGTTTGGGAAAATCTTGATTATTTAAGTTATCTTTATCAAATCAAAGACCGGAAAAAACGAGTCCAGCGGGTTTCTGACATTTTTCATCTAAACAGTTTGCTTAGAAGATCAATCAGCGAGCTTTCGGCCGGACAAAAAACGCGGGTTAATCTGGCCAAGGCTTTTATAAATTTTCCCAAGGTCTTGTTATTGGACGAGCCAACGGCGTCCTTAGATCCGGATGTGGCCGAATATATCCGGAATTTTTTGATTAATGAACAGAAGAAATTTAAAACTTCAATTATTTTTACCTCTCATAATATGGGTGAGGTTGAAGATGTCTGTGATCGGGTAATTTTTGTTAATCACGGTAAAATTATTGCCAATGACACGCCGGAGAATCTAGCCAAAACGATTGAAATTTGCCATGTAGAGTTGATTGTTAAAGACGGTTTGAAAAGAACAGTTGAATATTGTCAAAACCACGGATATCAATATAAGCTTAGTGGTAGAAGTATTATTGTTGACGTTAAAGAAAAAGAAATCGCTGAGTTTTTACGAGGTTTGATGGACAAAGGAGTTTATTATGATGGTATTAGTATAGAAAAACCAACGTTGGAAGATTATTTTTTGAAAAATCTATGAAAATTAACAGAATTTATGCCATCATGAAAAGAATTTTTTACGGTTTTATTCATACTTATGATCGGTTAACCGACGTATTTTATTATCCGGTGATTGATCTTTTACTTTGGGGTTTAACCAGTTCTTATTTTAGTTTAACCAGTAGTAATCATTCAGCTTTGACGATGATTGTTGCTGGTATTTTATTGTGGATCATTGTTTGGCGGGGACAATATGAAATTTCCGTTGGTTTGCTTGAAGATATCTGGGACAAGAATTTGATTAATATTTTTGCATCACCCTTAAAATTTTCCGAATGGATTATCGCTTTTATTATTATTGGGATATTTAAGGCAGCGGTCAGCTTGGGTTTTGCAGCCCTGATGGCATACCTTCTATACAGGACCAGTATTTTTGTTTTGGGTTGGTATTTTATTCCTTTGGCTTTTCTTTTGATTATGTCTGGTTGGTGGATCGGATTTTTCATTGCGGGAATTCTTTTACGGTATGGTAGTCGGGTTCAGACTTTGGCTTGGGCCTTGGTTTATCTGATATCGCCGTTTTCAGCCATTTATTATCCGGTTTCAATTCTACCGGTTTGGGCCCAAAAAATAGCCCGGGTAATCCCAATTAGTTATGTTTTTGAAAATGCCAGATCGGTTATCAAAACCGGGCATCTAAATCCAAACGAACTTTTGGTTGCCTTAGTTCTTAATATTATCTATTTAATTCTAGCCGGTATTTTTCTTCGAAAAAGTTTTAGCAAAATCTTAGAAAAAGGTTTAGTCAAGGTTTTTTAAGAAGAAAATTTTTCTTGCCAACGACTTAATGTCTGTGGTGATTTTCTAAGAATTTCTTCAGTTGAAACCGCTCCTAATGAAAAACGCATACTTTGGTTACTGCCTCCAAAACAAGAACCAGGAGCGCCAACAATCCGAAGTTTTTTAATAATTTCAAACCAGTCATTTGTTATTTTTGGGAAAAGATATAAACGGACATCCTGTTCGGAAAGATTAATTTCATCTAAATTAGCAAAATATTTTCCATCAGGATCAAGATCTCTTAATGTCTCTAGGAGAGCTTTTTGCCTTTGTTCTAAGAGAGAATTAAATTTAGTATAACTAGCCTCTGGAATTATTTTATGAAGAGCTTGAAATCGAATATCCAATGGGCCTGAATAAGTAGGGAAATTTCTGATGGTATCAGCTTGAAAAGCTTGTTGTAGGTCTGGGTTAAAAATGACCGCCGAACCACATCTTCCTCCTGGTTGAGCTAAAGTTTTTGAATCTGAGAAAATAAAAAAAGACTTATTTAATATGTTTGTTTCTTGCATAATTTGAGTTAGGGCTTGAGCTTTTTCCCTAGGAATCATTAACATGTAGGCCATGTCAAAAATATAAACAGTTGAGGGACTTCTTTCGTTCATTAAAGTCAAAACTTCATATAAATTCTCTGGTTTCATTGAATGGCCGGTTGGATTGTTGGCGGGGGTAATCAATAAAACATCAGGGACAACGTGATTTACATATTTATTAGTTTTTGGATCAAGAAATTCACGAAGTCGTTGTCCGGTAAGTTCTTGATCTGGCAAATCTTCGACATTAATTAGTTGGGTTTTGAAATGATTATCTTTGGCCGCGTTTGGAAGCATCATAAAACAAGGGGCAGAAGTAATCAGTCCAGGTTCTCTTCCAGGATACATGTTACCTAAAGTGCGAAAAATCCTACCGGCAATATTCATCGCTCCATAACCCATCCACACTTGTTCGGCAGATTCTACCGGCAATCCGGTCTTTCTTGCCTCATTGGCCATAATATTTCTAATTTCAGGTGTTCCTCGAGCCAGAGGGTCATAGCGAGTCAGAGACATCCCTCTTCTTTTGTATTCAATACTAATTTCTTTTTCTGTTTGTTGGAGATTTTTAAAACCAGGAGTCTCTGGATCGAGAGCAAAATCACTTAACAATGGCAAATAATTTTCTTCAAACTCTCCACCAATACTAAAAGGATCAATATCGCCGATGGTCATTGAAATGGGAAAAAGCTCCCGAGGGATTTTATTTTTTGACAATTCTTCTGTAATTTTACCGTGGCATTCGGTCATTGCTCTTAGAGGATTTGAAAATTTTCCTTGAACAAACTGTTCTTGAAAATCGTCAACAACACGAAAAATAATGGTTTGAGATAGAAGTATTTCTCGACTTTGTGCAGACCTAACCTCAGTCTGGTTTGCCATATTATTGCTTTTGCCTATTATAACAAACTAAACAGGGGAGTTCAATAATCTTTAAAAGGTGTTGGAGGTAAGAAAATGTTACAATAGAAATTTATGGAGCAAAAAACTAATTTTACTAACACGGTTATATTTTGTATTGTTGGAACGATCATTATTATTTCTCTATTCTCTCTCCCCCATCTTTTTCAAAAGAAACCCAAAACACAACCAAAGACAAATAAAAAAATTTATTACGAAAAAAAAATTAAAGAATCAACTATAAGCGCATCAATAAGATTACCAATTATTATGTATCACTATGTTGAATACGTTAAAGACAAAGGTGATACTATTAGGCAAAGAGAGAATATCAACCCAGCCACATTTGAGTGGCAAGTAAAAACCTTGAAAGAAAATGGTTACAAATTTTATTTTGTTAAAGACGTTCCTCAACTTTTAAAAAACGACAGAATTTCTTCCCGGGCAGCGGTGATTACTTTTGATGATGGTTATCGAGATTTCTATACTGACGCTTTTCCAATTCTAAAAAAATATCAGGTTAAGTCAACGGTCTATGTTATCTGTGATTTTATTGGTGGTGATAATTTCATGACAGAACAACAATTAAAGAATGTGGTTAAAAGCGGATTAGTTGAAATTGGAGCTCATACTTCTGATCATCTATATCTTGAATCAATGCTCAAGCCAAGCGTTGAAGAACAAATAGCGGCGTGTAAAAAAGATCTAGAGACTATCTTGAAAAAAGATATTGAAACTTTTGCTTATCCCTATGGGGCTTTTTCCCAAGAGACTGTTAATGAAGTAAAAAAAGCATCTTTTTCAGCGGCTGTTTCGGTTATTCCTGGGATTGTCCAATCGGAAAATAATTTGTTTTATCTTCATCGGATCCGGCCGGGAATAATTGCAGGAGTTGATATTTTAAAAACCTTAGATAGCTATTAAAATAATCTTACTAAATTTTGCCTCGGCTTGACTTTAAATAAATATTATTCAATAATGTTTCTATAACCAGTTATATTAATACATATATGAAAAAAATAAAATTTCTCTTAGTGACGGTGTTTTTATTATTAGTAGTTAATTACTTTATTTCAACAGTCAAAGCCCAGGCAGCAACAGTAGTTCCGACAACAGCGACATTGGAGCAACAGGGCCAAAACTGGCAATGTTTGAAAGGAACCAATTCTAAATATAATCTTACTTGGCACGATCCCCCGACTCCTCCTGAACTGTATCAAGATGTAACCGGAGATGGATTTACTCCCGGACAGATTGTCTATGTAGTTGCCTGTGCGGCCACAAAAGACGGCACGGTTTGTACAACTGGTGATGCCGTTCAAGATGATGTTATTTTTAAAACTAATAATCAAAGCAAAGTTCCGGTGATAATTCAAGCAGGCCCGCGAAAAGTAGCTGACCAAAGTGGTAGTATTCAAGCAAGCGCCGTTATTACTAGTACAAGAGCCAGTACGGCAACGATTGCTTTTTATGGGGTGACTTTTATTGACCAAACCCAACTAGGTTCTGGTGGAACAGAGGGGGGTTTGCAACAGGCAGTTAATATAGACTTTTTAGGCGATTTAAGTAACTGTGTTAATATCTCATGGAAACATCATGATCCATATGGAATTATTTTTGACAGTCAGAGTCTAGAACCTTTATCCGGCGTTACCGTTACCATCCTTGATAAAGATAAAAATCCCCTAAATCTGATAGGTTTGACCAATCCGCAAACAACTAAGGAAGATGGTCTTTTTAACTTCATGGTTGAACCTGGAATTTACTACTTGGAACCGACCGTTCCGACAAAATATAAATTTACCGCTTCGCCAAATCTTCACGCCAATTACACAAAAATATATTACAAAGCCGACGGTACGAACTCAATTTATAAACCAAACGAAGCGATAAAAGAGGTTATTGATACACCCGAAGAACAGGCTAAAAATATGCCCAATCCTGAAAGACGGGATATTCCTTTAGATCCCGGGACCAATGCACCAACCAAGACTAATCCGACGATCATGACCTACGGAGAAAGAAGAGCGGCCGGTAGTACGGTTATTGAGGGTAAGGTGTCTCATCCATTTACCCTTCTTACGGTTAGTCAGAACGGGACAAAGATTGTTTCCAAGAAAACTGATAGACTCGGTTTTTATCAAATAATAATTGATAATAAAAACATTTCTCCATCGTCTGAAATAAAAGTAAGTTTAACAAAAACCGACCTGACAGGATCCTTATCTAAAAGACTAATTGATAATTTATTGTCGGTATTTAAAAATGTGACCAACTTTTTTAAACCAGGGCCAGTTGCAGCGCAGACAGTCACGACATCAATAAATCTTAACCCAATTCCAGCCTATCTTGAAGGTTATGCTTATGACCAAAAGGGAACCCCGTTACCCAAGGCTATTGTCAAGATAATGCTTCAGATGACCAAAAAAGAATATTATCAGACACAGGCTGATGAAAAAGGTCATTTTATCATTAATCCTAATAATCTGCCGTTATTTGACTATTATTTAGAGATTTCTACACCAAACCGGTCGACTATAGTGACATATACAACAACAGAGTTTAATAAAATAAATAATCAGTACCTTAAAGACAACAAGATCAACGTGATGACAGCGGAAAAGAATGGTCAACCGATTATCACTACTAAAACTTCGACCGAATCAGGAACCGGTTTTAAGAAAGATCAGATACAGGCAACTAAAGTAACTGATACAAAAAAGACTGAGGAAAAAGCTAAAGTCAATCAAAATCAAAGTATTCTAATCTTGATCGGCGTGATTATTCTTTTTGCGATTGGGGCCGTGGTGGCTTGGTTTTTTCTCTTTAAAAAGAAACCAGAGTCAAACCCGCCTTTTCCAACGCAGTAATTTTTCGTAGCAGAAAGTTAAATAGTATTTTGGACTTATTATAAGGTCATAAGTGGGTAAATAGTCTATTTGATTACCTCCAAACCCTTTCTTAAACATAGTTAAACCTAACCAAGGATGATCTTTATTTTCATCAGGAGCGATTCCCCAGAAGTTATATAACTGGCAGCCTCGTTTTTTTGCCTCTCTAATCGCTTCCCACTGCATTAAATATGGCGCCGGGTATTTGGTATGGATCGATGCCCCTTGATGATAAAAAGCGCTTGATTTAGTGAAAAGAATAAGAGCTGAGGCGAGGTAATTTTTGTTTAATGGGTCCTGCTTCGGTTTCTTTCCCGCCTTCGCTAAGGCTCCGGCGGACAAGCCCGCCAGCGCTGCTTGTCCCACGAAGTCTTCTTCAATTTTACGAAGTGGGATCGGGATCCCTAAAACCTCAGCCCCCATTGACGAATTAAGCCCCGCCAACTTACTAAAAATAAAGATGGCATTACCAGTTTTATTAAACGCCTCAAATTCATTTTTGATATAGTCTTTGGAAAAAGGAACAAACTGTTCGCGTTTAGCAGTTTCTTCATAGATCCTGTAAAAATCATCAACCGCTTTTTTATCGGTTCTTTTTTCGATAATGACACCATCACGGCTAGCTTTTCTAATTAAATATCGCGTCGTTTTTCGCATCTGATTTAATAGGTCCTCTTCAGATTTATCAAGCGGTAAAA
>CAZPKD010000027.1:0-8640 GCA_964587115.1 uncultured Gammaproteobacteria bacterium
TGTGTTGGTGTGTTTGGTGCTGTTTTGAAAAAACAGCTTTAACAATATTTAAGCTTATGAAAAATCTCATTTATCAAAAGCTTAAATATTGTTAAAGCTGTTTTTTCTAAAACAACAAGGTCATACTTTATGGATTTATTTTTTACATACTCAAGGTCCAGTTCCATCCATTTTTTAAATGTTAGTCTATGAGCCCCTTTAATAATCCAGGGTGAGGTCATTCCGGGCAAGACGGAAAATCTCCGTTCGTATTTTTTTGGTATTTTTTTAGCCTCATCAACCGGCAATGGTCGCGGCCCCACTAAAGCCATCTCCCCTTTTATTACGTTGATCAATTGTGGTAGTTCGTCCAGTCCCGTATGGGATAAAAACTTTCCCACCTTCGTATAACGCGGATCATTTCTTATTTTAAAAACCGGACCATCGGCTTCGTTTAGATGATAGATTTTAGATTTCAGATCTTCGGCATTATCAACCATCGTTCTAAATTTATACATCGTAAAAGATTTTTTGTCTTTACCCAGCCTTTTTTGTTTAAAGAATATTTTCATTTTTGTATGTTATATTATAACCATATGAAAATGAAAAATTTAAATCATATAAAGAAATTCTTTTTAAGAAATTACGTCTTCATTTTTATCGCCGTCGTTTTTTTAATTCTTAGTTATTCTATTTTCAAGAGTTTAACGACCCAGTCAAAAACGGTTTATGTAAAAATCAAGGTTGGCCAGGGAATGTGGTGGGCGCAAACCGGTCGACCAAGCATCTGGTTCGTCAACGCTCTAAAAAAAGATCAAGGAGAATATGATTTGGTTGGTCGGCCAACAGCAAAAATCTTAGATGTCCAATACTATCCGTCTGAAACAGGAACGGCGGGAAACTATGATGATTCGGGAATAAACCAGTTTACCAATCAATATGATGTTTATTTAACCTTAAAGGTCAATGTAAGTTTTGATAAAAAATATAATAAATATTATTACAAACGTTCTTCTGTCTTGATCGGTTCGCCGATCGATTTTGAGTTTTCCTCCGCTGCCGTTACCGGAACGGTCATCGACATTAGCGACCGACCGTTTAACGATCATTACGTCGATAAAACCGTTCAACTTGTCTTTAGGGGTGGTTACAAAAAAGACTTTCCCTATCTTTTCGAAAAAATAAACGTTGGCGATAGTTATTTTGACGGCAAAAATAAAGCTATTGAGATAATCGACAAATGGACCGAACCGATGGTAATCAACGTTTCAAACATTAATGCCCAAATTTACGAACGGGAGGTTTATAGCCAACAAAATATCGTTGTTAAGGCTAAAATCAGGCTGAAAGAAAAAAACAATACCTTGATTTTTGGAGAGGAAAAAGTAGTTGGGATCGGTTCCGGTTTTAATATCATTACCCCAAACTATATTATCGGTAACTTTATTGTTAGCAGAATTGATTAACTTTTTTTATTGAGAGATTTTTTATAAAAAGCGAAAAAACAGTTATTCCTCCAAAAAAATACCGTTTGGCTAGTCTTTTCGGTTCCTCTATCAGCCGCCACAACCATTCCAACTTAAGATTTTTCATCATTTGAGGTGGAAGCTGACTCTTTCCGCCTAAAACATCAATAAAATTTCCAATATTAATGGTGATACAAGGGTGGTTTATTCTTTTTAGGTTTTTATAAATCCATTCTTCCTGATAACCTGTTCCCAACCCGACAAAAATTATTTTTGGCGCTTTATTATTAATAAAATCGACCACCTCTTTATCGTATTCAAAATAACCCTTATGTCCGGATATGTTCAGTTTTTTATATTTATCTTTTATTTTTTTTACCGCCTTAATATTGGTGTTTTTATCTGACCCCAAAAGCATTATTTTCCACCGGTTTTTGTTTGCCAGGGAACAAACATTATAAAAAAAATCTTCGGCGTTGATTTTTTTAAACTTTTTTTTATAAAGCCGCTCTAACATTTTTCCCAAATAAAAACTGTTTAGATAAATATAGTTAAACGAGGTAAGGGCTTTTCTAAATAGTCCATCTTTTTGATCGTAATAAAAACTGGCCGCGTGTAAATACCCAAAAGTGATTTTTTTTTCGTTTAAAACGGCTTTTTTTATTTTTTCTAAAAGATCTTTTTTATTACAAACATTAACAAAAAGATCGCCAAAAAAATATTTTTTATTAGACAATAACATTTTTGTTGTGTATTTTTTCGATAAGAATTCGTAAAAGCCAAAAATGGACATAGTAAACTAGTATTTGCGGTGGGGTAAAAAGAGAATAAACAAACAACGACCAGAAACCGACAATCAGGGCTTTTTCAAGGTTATTTTCCTTCCCAAAAAGTATTTCAACATCCTCTTTGACAAAGTAGCCAAGCAACAACAAAAATGCCAGTAGGCCAAAAAGGCCCGACTCAACAAATGTCTGAGCCAGACTGTTGTGCGGATGTTGTAAAAGTGACAAATTATCTTTTGTTTTTAACGGAGAGATCGTATAAATATTTTTTTTACCAAAAAGGGGTAAATTATCGTAAAAATTACCCAGACCAACCCCAAAAATAGGGCTTTTCAGCCCGATGTCGTAGGCCTGAGTCAACATCCCGATCCTAAATCTAATCGTGTTGACGTCTTCAGTTTTGTCTTCCAAAAAAAATCTTTCCACCACGGAAAAACCTTGTAACCGAATCATTGTTTTATAGGTAAAAAAGATCATTCCTCCGATCAACAGCAATATCGTCATCGTCTTTAATTTTGCCCCTTTAAACGGATTGATGAAGAGAAAATATCCAATTAGACCGATCAGGCTTACTAAAAACCTTACTCTAAAGTTGGAAACAAAAGATATAAAAACTACCCCACCTACCAAAATCAGGCCCGAAAAAAAATAAAAATAGTCTTTTTTGTCTTTTCTTTCAAAAATCAAATAAAGAAAAACCGGGATAAGCACTTCTTCAAGCGTTTCGAAAAAAAGCCGTTGCCTTTGCAGGTTAAAAAAGATCATGTCATAAACACCGGCATTGATATATTTCCTTAATATGGGGGTGATAAAGTTCGGCCACGAGAAAATTGCCAATTGGATCAACAAATTAAAAAAGGCGGTCACGACAAAAATAACTATAATTTTTTTTATCGCTCCCCGGCCTCCTTCTTTGATAACAAGGTAGGCCATAAAAAAAAATACTAATGTTTCTGAAAGTTTTTCGAAGTCGCTGAAAAAAATATTAAAGTTGATGACGCCAAAAACAGACAGGGCTTGAGACAAAAAAAACAAAAAAACCAGTCCCAAAAGGCAGACATTTTCCCTCTTTTTTAAACTTTGATCGTTTTTTAAAATTAAAGCCAAAAAAATTATTCCGTTTATGACACGAAAAAGACTGTGGCTGGTCAAACCTCCAAAAGGAAGATTAAATGGTGGTAGTCTGACGATAAAAATCGACAACAAAAGCAGATTAAGCATCATATTCTCTCCAGATCATACCAGCCGCCAAAAAAAAGAGCAAGAGCATAAGGGGGATACGATAAGTATAGTCAGTCTGGAAATTTACAAGTAAACTAAAAAAAGCCAGCCAATAACCGTTCTTTTTGCCATAAAAAACAATTAACAAAATCAGGACAATAAATACTATGCCAGCAAAAAGTCCTGATCCGGCGAGAACATCAAAAAACAGATTGTGTGAAGACTGTACGGTCGGAGAATTTTTGTCTTTAATCTGTCGAACCATGGAAAAAAAACTGCCCATACCGTAACCTGTTAGAGGCCTGTTTTTTACTCCTTCAATCGCATATTTAAAATAATATTCACGTCCGCTAAATAATGACCTAGGCTCTGTTATAAAAAATACGGCCGTTATTAAAGATATAAACGTCAAGATTATAGAAAAAAATATTTTCAGGTCCTTTTTTATTTCTTTTTTTCTTAAAATTTGCCAAGCCAGATAAATTAACGGAACAACTAAACTAACATAGGCGGACCTTGAATGAGAAAATAATAAAAAAGGTACATAGAATAAAATTAAAATTAGTCTTGGCCAAGAAAAAGTTTCAACCAAAAAAAATAGGTTAAAGACGACTGACATTGCCAAAAAATCTCCCAGGTGATTATGTGGTTCGTGGCTTGGAAAAACTAGGTTTTTATCATTAAGAGGGTAAAAAAACGAATTGGTCGGAATATGTTTAACAAAAAAAGAAACAATAATAAAAAAAACTGATATTAGATTAATAAATATTGGTAGGCTTTTTTTTAGTGCCTGCTGGTGATTTGTGCCATAAAGAAAAAACAAAAATAAAGAAAAACAACCAATGCTTATACCAAAAGAGGTTTTAAAGTTGAGTGAAAAAAAGTTGCTTATCGAAATAAAAATAAGAAGAACTAAAAATAATAGAGTGACTTTTTTGGGAAAAATTATTTTTTGTTTATCGAGAAAATCAAGAGAAAACAAAAAAAATGGCGCCACTATCAACAAAACAAAAGCTATTTCGCCGCCTCTTTCTATACCGAGCCCAGAAAAAAAAGCTATTAAAGACAAAAAAAGATAAAAAACGGTTGTTTTAATTTTATTCATGTTTTTTTATTATGGCTCGCTGTTTTAGGACTTCAGCAAAGATCTTTTGTAAAAAAGGGTGATAAAGTTGCAGATTTGTATTGATAAAAAACTCATCTAATTTTTTATTATTATCCTTTTCGTACTGCATTGCTTGGATTGCCATTTCAAGCTTATCAAGCTGCCAAAAGATTTTTGCCTCTGGGCTTTTCCTCTCCATCATCTCCTCAAATATGTTTTTATATTCATTGGTCTTATTAATTGCGGCAAACATTTTTTTTATTCCTAAAAGTTCCGTTGTTTCTTTATTGGTACGCTTTTCAATATCCATTATCTTACCACGCGACCAAACAATGTCTCCGGTTGAAAGCTCTCCTAAATCATGAAGAATGGCCATTTTAATTAATTTTTCTTTGTCTACCTCCAGCTGATCGGCTAAAACCATTGCCATCACGCTTAGTTGAAATGAGTGCTCGGCGACGCTTTCTGGGTCTTTAACTCCTTCTCTTTTCCAGCCGGTTCGAATAATCCTTTTTGATCTGGCTGTAGTCGTGAAAAAAGTAAGAACTTTTTTTGCTGAAGTTAATTTGGTCGGAAAGTTAGAGTGCGCAGTAACCTCTTCGGCCTCTTGTTCTGTTAAATAACTTTGGTTAACAGATTCTAAAAGATTGTTAATGTCTTTTATTGAAGAAATCCCTTTTCTTGTGATAAAGATTTTTATCACAGCTAGCAAAAGCTTTCGGTCTTTTGGAGTACGCGTATTTTTTTGCCAGTGGGAAAATAGGCTATCTTCAAAAATAAATCCTTTTTCGGCCAGGGCGTCGGCAAAGTCACGTAACGAAACAAATCCTGACCTGAGCCGGAATTTTTTAAAAAGTTCGCCAAAAGTATTAGTTTTTGTGATCATCTAAACCCAATATACGCCTTTTGTGGCTGTTTGTCAACTTTTCTGACAAAACTGTCATTCATCTTTATATTTGCTTATGATAATAATTGACTTTAATGGTCTCCAAAAGGGAAGAAATCATCCATGATGGCTATTGTCACGTCTGTAAACCTCCTTATTTGTATGTTTGCCGTTATCCAAAAGGATCTTTGCTTCGCAAGTTTTTCCATTTTTTAGAAAAAAATTTTCCTTGTTTTCTCAACAAGTTCTTTTTCTGGCTGTGATAAAATTTATCTATGCCAGCTCTAGAAAACCAACCAAATCCTATTACTAAGGTCTTACAGGAACTTGAAATTTATAATCCGCCGGTCAAACCGCAAGAAAAAATTATCGCCATGGTTGATCTGTTTTCTCACGGTTCGGAAAAAAACAACCAAACCCTGCTTAACGACGCTTTTTCTTCATATAAAGAGTTTGGTCGAGGAAGTCTAGAACATTTTCAGGAAACTCTTATCGCCTATCTTTTTAACGTCAATCGTCAACTTTATAAAGAAGAGGGTGGTAAAAATTTTGATCCGAAAAAAGAAAAACGGCAAATTGAAGCGGTTCTTGCTGCCCTAAAAGGCGAACATGTCCATATGGGCACCGGCGAGGGTAAAAGTTTGGTGGTTTTACCAATTGCTTCTCTGGTTGAGTCTTTAACTTCAGATAAAAAAGATGTTATTGTCGCCACGGCCAACGATACCCTGCTTACAGAAATTCAAAATAGAACCGAAAAACTGGCAAAAAGTTTGCCCTCAAACGTTGTTGAAATCTCTAAAAACAAAAGGCAAGAAAGTAAAGATTTTATTGATGATCAACTTCATAAAAACATGCAAAAAGAGGCGCTACTTAATGGGCAATTTTCTCCTGAAACAACAAGTCAACTTCAGATTAACTTCTGGACCGATCAAACGACACCTGCCCCCGAACAAAAACCTGGCCTACCGGACAAAATCTCGTCTGATCAATCACGGGTTGTTTTTATGACGGAAAGAAATTTGGTCTTTGCTGCCTCTGACAACAAAAAAAACTTTCAAAATAAGGTCCCTCGGGTTTTTATGGACGAGGCTGATATTCCTTATAATCGGCGCTCGCTTTATCAAAAAGTGTCTGAGTCGCTCTTTATGACGCCAGAACAGATACAAAACTCCACCTATCAGTGGCTGACTAACTTTATGATTAGCCGGCAACTATCAGAGAAAGACTTTGAGTTTGACTCGGGCGACTACCAACTAAAAGAGGATCGGGCAAACAAACTAATTCTTAATCCAAAAAGCTCTCGGTCTTTTTTTGCTGAAGGAATTGACTTGATCGCTAAAAAACTTAATTTGAATGATCAAGAAAAAGAAGACCTGTCTATAAAAGCGTCTACCTATCTGGTGGAAAATAAACCGAAAAGTGAAGATCTAAAAATGTATGCGGAAGCGATTGGCAACATAACCGCCACGGTAACGTTTTTGAAAAATCGCCACTATGTAATCGATAAAGAGACGAATCGGGCGTTAGTCCGCGACGCCTATATTGATGAGCTTTTGGAAAACCACCGCTACCAGCCTGAGTACCAAATGGCAATTTTGGCCTTAAACAATCAGTTTGAAATCGTTGATTTGCACCCGGCCGCCCATTCATCGATGACTTTCACCAGTTTTGTTAATCTTTGTGCTGATAAACTTGTTTGTCTTTCCGGTACCCTGCTTTATCCTGATCCGTTAACCGGAAAAACAAAAGAAAGTTCTTTTACTAAGCTTTTGGAAGATCTTACCCGTCGATCGGTGGTTGAGATTACTCCGCCCGATCCAAAAACCGTCCCTCGGCCAGAGTTTTTTGACAACAACATCAAGGCTGAAGAAAAAATTATCAATGATTTAAAAAATAACCCTCAACCCGCCTTGATAATTGACTACGAAAACGTGGCCCACACCGATAGTTTATTCCAAAAGATTTCTCAGGCTTTTCCTGACAAAAAAATAGTTTTGTTGCCACCAAAGCCATCAATTACTAAGCTGGAGGTTGAATATAATAATCTGGTTAACAGAATTACAAGAGAACTGGCTGAAGGAAAAATTGACCTGATTGTTTCTTCGGGCGCGGCCGGAACCGGTGTTAATGTTGTCCGAGCCGATGGTGGTTTTCCTGATCTGCACGTCTCTATTTTTGGTATGCCGGAAAATGAAATGCAGCTGGTCCAGTCAATTGGTCGGCGCCGGCGGCAGGGTAATAGTTTTTCCTGGTATGTCAATCAAGAATCAATGGAAAGGTTTGTCTCTTATTATCAATCTGAAACCGTTTCTAAGCTGGAAATCCTTTTGGGAAAAATTGACCAACCGCGAATAAAAGAACTGATTGAAAAAGCCAAAAATGATCCGGAAAAAAGGCTTAAGGTCTGTCTTGAACTTTTAGGAGAAAAACGACGCAACGAAAGTCAGAATGATCAAACGCTGATTGAAACCGACTCTTTTTATGACTCGGTTTTGTCACTTTTTCATAACCAATTAAAAGAAAAGTTAGAAAAACAAGGTCTTTCACAAGAAGAAAAAGAGCTGTTTCTTAACTCTTACAATGCCCCGGGTTCTCTATACTATGACCTCCTAAGAGAGGCGTCTCTTACTCTAGGAACCGGCGATCCTAAACAGTTTGTCCAAAAATTGGGACAGGCGGTATTAAATGAACCAACCCTAGATAAAAAATACAATTCAATCTTATCTCAATGGGTTGACGAGTGGTTTGAGACAAACAAAAACAGAGTAAAAGATTTTCGCGACCTGACGACCTTTAATGGTCTGGTTGATTCTAAACCCCAACAGGTTGTTTTTCTTCCCCTTGAAAGGGATAAGGTAACCTATCAGTATGTTTCGTCTTTTTCTCTCCTGTCGTCAGAAAATAGAAAGGTTCAACCGATAGTTTTTACTGAGGGTAACGTTCAAAAAATTGGCGCCATTATAAATGGAAGACTTTGTTTAGCCTCACCGGTTATAGATGAAGAAACCAATAAGATTATTAGGCAAAAGGGGGAATATCCTGCACTTACATATGCTCCAAAATTAGACATGACATTTCTTCTTTCTTCCAAACCACAAGTTTATATGTTGTTCTTAAAAAATAAATAAAATTTAAATGATAAACATCAAATATAAATTCAAAATTCAAAACGTTTTGAATTTTGAATTTATATTTGAT
>CAZPKD010000028.1:0-8326 GCA_964587115.1 uncultured Gammaproteobacteria bacterium
AGGTCTGTGCTTAATAACGAGTAAATCCGTCATATTAACCACAGACCTATTAAGGCCATAAAAGCAGGGACAAAAAAAGTCGAGGGAAGAACACCAACTTTTTCAGATAAAACTTCTTATGGAAAAATGAAACCTCAAGATAGAATAACTTTTATCAACAATGTTACCGGAGAAAAAATGGAAACGGAAATTGTTTTTATTCATCACTATGGAAATGTCAAAGAAATGTTGGAGAAAGAAGGGGTAGAAAATGTTATGTCCAGCACTCCAAAAACAATCGAATGTGGAATAAAAAACTATAATCAATTTTCCGGTTACAAAGATGGCATAAAGAAAAACGGAATTTATGCGATAGGAATCAAGTCATTAAAAAAATAATAAACATGAACGCTAAAAAAATTGTTGCCCAACTAGAAAAACAATACCCCGGTAAAAAGATACTCAAAAATGATGAAAAAAAACCTACAGAAATCATTTGTGAAATTGATCCGACAAAAGATCATCCAAAATACAGCGTTGCCATTTCCGTCATCGATCAATCGATTGCCCACTACCACAAAAAAACAACCGAAACTTATGATGTATTAAAAGGAAAATTAATATTAATGCTTGACGGAAAAGAAATTACTCTCGGAGAAGGGGATAAGATGGTCATTCCTCCAGATACTGTTCACTCGGCCAAAGGCAACGAAACTTGGGTCAAAGCCTATTCCACTCCAGGTTGGACACCTGAGGATCATATTTTAACTACGATTAATTCTGCCCCTATTAAAATTCTTCAAGATATAGATAAAGCCATTCTTGTTATGAGAGATGCGGGAGACTGGCTTTTAAAAAGTGGAAAAAATCCTTCCAAATGGTGGCAGCTACAAAATCTCAATCGTAAATTTTTACTACAGTATGCCAAACTCGAAGAGTTCTATGTTGTATTAATAGACAACAAACCTGCAGCCGCTGCTATATTACAAATTAACCAACAAGGGCAAGATTGGCAGATCGTTGATAAAGGTAACCCGCGTTCTGCTCTTTATATCCACTGGCTCTGTGTGACTAGACAATTTGCCGGTAAAAATTTACCTGGTGTCATGGTAGATTTTGCTAAAAAATTGGCTAAAGAAAAAGATATTTCGCTTCTGCGTGCCGATACAAATGCCGCCGAATCAAAACTTCGTAGAGTATATGAAGACCTCGGATTCAAACTGCTAACAACCCTAAAAGAGGACTATCGCACAACCGCCTTTTATCAAATGGAATTATAATTATTAGCATAAGAAAATGAGCTCTAATCAATCAATCAAAATTAAAGAATATTCAGAAGAGTACAAAGATCAAATAAGAGATGTTATTGGAAAAACCTTGGCTGATATTTCAGTTATTGACAAAAAATTACTACCAATTGACGATAAAGATCTTAACATGATAAAGAAAATCTATTCAGGAAAAGGAAGATTTTGGGTAGCGCTAGATAATAACAATGTTAGAAAGTCTTTCTGAAGACAAGCTGATAAAGTATTTAACAATATTTGGCAATATTCGGCAATATCTGGTAATATTGGTCATATGAAAATTCCCCCTAAATACATCATTACTCCGGAAATACTGGAATACCTGGCTAAAATAGAAGCTACCAGAGAATATTTAAAATCACTGAATGTCTCTCCAGTTATCAACCAAAAAATTCAGCGAGTTAGCCTTTTAAAAAGTTCTTTGTTTTCTGCAAAAATCGAAGGGAATCCTTTAAAAATCGAGGATCTAGAAGATTCCTCGCAGGAGACAAAAAAAATCGAGGTAGAAAATATTTTAAAATCCATTAACTATGTTTCAAAGTTAGAAGTAAAACAAGCAAACATCGCCACCTTAAAAACTCTCCACAAAATAACTATGGGAAATATATATTACCCAGTAGGACAATTTCGTCAAGAAATAAGTGCCATTTTTAACCAAGCCGGTATTGCTGTCTATGTTTGTCCACCACCATCACAGATTACCGATCTTATCAGTCAACTATTGAAATATGTCAATTCCGAGGAAGAAAAATTTCCATTAATTAAGGCTTTTATCACACATCTTGTCTTTGAAAAAATTCATCCTTTTTTAGACGGTAACGGTAGAGTAGGGAGACTCTTAATATATTTTGTTTGCAAACTCAATAATTATGTCTTTTATCCGAACATTTCTTTTGAAGAGTATTTAAACGAAAATAAAAATGATTATTATTATTTTCTTGATGTTGGGTTAAGAAAACCTCAAGAATATCTGCTTTTCATGTTAAAGGCCTTTTATAATCAGGCGGAAAAACTTAAAAAAGAAGTTGAAGAAGAAATTAATAACAAAAATATTATTAATCTTCCACCTCGACAAGAAGAAATATTACAAATTATCAAAGACCATCAAATTATCTCTTTTGATTTTTTAAGAAGAAGGTTTTTAGAGGTTCCGCCTCGCACCTTAAGATACGACCTAAAAAAAATCTGCGATAAGAAACTGGTTGTAAAAATCGGCCAAACCCGTGGAAGTTACTACAAGATTATATAATTTAAAAAATCCTCTTGCTTTTCTTAAAGGAAGTTTTTTATAATGATCAGTCTATGGACAACTCAACCGATCAACCTCAATCTCCAGACCAAAAAAAAGGTTTGGATATTGTCAATCTAGGGGAATTAATTAAAAAACACCTGTCTGATATCGAAAGACTTAAAGCTCAGATAAGAGAACAAAAGACGATGTCTGACGATGCTTTTTCTCAAGACGCCACCTATCATGAAAACGATCAAAAAGTAAAAGATCTTACTAAGGTTAGGACTGCCATTAAACAAAAGATTCTCAAAACTCCGGCTCTTGAGGCGGTAACGGTAAAAATAAAAGGTTATAAAGACGAGCTTAAAGACGCTCAAAGCGCCCTTTCCGGATATTTACAGGAGTATTATCGGCTCTCAGGCTCGCGCAGCATCGAAAATAACCAAGGAGAACTTCTAGAAATTGTGCCCGTTTTTAAGCTCGTTAAAAGAAAAGAATAATCCTCAAGGCTAGTTCTATAGTATAATAGGTCCTATGCTTAACTTTATTTACGCAATAATCAGCGTGATTATTGTCAGTCTCATTTCTCTTATTGGCGTTTTTACTCTTCCTTTCAATGATAAAAAACTAAAAAATATTCTTATCTATTTTATTAGTTTTTCAGCCGGGGCTTTGTTAGGGGATGTTTTTATCCATCTTATCCCCGAGCTAATTAATGAATATTCCTACAGCCTTAATATTTCCCTATATATCTTATCTGGTATTGCCGCTGGTTTTTTGGTCGAAAAGATCATCTGTTGGCGCCATTGTCACCTGCCCATTACAAGAACCCATGTTCATCGACTGGCCTACATGAACTTATTTGGTGATTTTATCCACAACTTTATTGATGGTTTAAGCATCGGAGCAAGCTATATGGTGGGGATTCCTGTTGGTATCGCCACCACCGTTGCCGTTGTCCTCCATGAAATACCTCAAGAAATTGGTGATTTTGGAGTTTTACTTCATAGCGGCCTGACTAAAACGAAAGCCATTTATTACAACTTCTTAACCGCCACCTCTGCTATTCTCGGGGCAGTAGTCGTTTTTGCCATTAGTAATTACGTTGAAAATCTAACTGCCTTTTTGCTTTCTTTTGCTGCTGGTAACTTCATCTACATTGCCGGAGCCGACCTTATCCCGGAGCTTCATAAAGAGGAGGAAGCAAAAAAGGGATTTATTCAACTAGCCTTTTTTATTCTAGGAATTTTAATCATGATGTTATTATTACTCTATGAAAAAAACTGAAATAATCGTTTCAATTGTCGCTGGCGTTTTACTGTTGGGTTTCCTTTTTGCCGTTTATTATTTTACTAATCAGGATCAGCTAAAGATTATGGCCGAGATCAATAGGGTAAAAACCACCGATCATATCCGCTGGTCCGGCGAGAAAAAGAATCTTTTGATTGAATATAGTGATTTTCAATGTCCGGCCTGCAAAAACTTTCATAGTTTCTTGCAGCAAATTGAGGCAACTACTAGCTCTAAGATTGGCATTCCCCAAAAGGCCACCTTGATTTTTCGTCATTTTCCACTTTTCCAAACCCATCCTTCATCCATGGACGCCGCTTATGCGGCGGAAGCGGCTGGCAAACAAGGTAAATTCTGGGAAATGGCTGATTTTTTGTATAACAACCAGAGCGATTGGATATCTAAATCCAACGTTCGACAGTATTTTGTTGATGCGGCTGGTAAGCTTGGCCTAAATACAGAAAAATTTGTCAAAGATATGGCTTCCGATGAAGTAAGAAATCATGTCCAGACCGATCTTGATCAGGGGAATAAGGCCGGAATCGACGCCACACCAACCTTTTTCCTTAACGGAAAAAAAGTTGAGGTACAAACTTTCGCAGAGTTCAAACAGTTGCTTGAAGGTTTATAAACGTACGCTAATTATTAACTTAAACGACGTCTGATATGTTTACCACTCTAAACCTCAAAAAGATCCATTATCAAGTCGGTGGAGAAGGAACGCAAACGATCATTCTTGTTCATGGTTGGGGGGGTTCAATAAAAAGTCTGGATAAACTGGCCGAATTACTTAAAAAGCAGTATCGAGTGGTCCAAATTGACCTCCCTGGATTTGGCCAAAGTGAAAACCCAAATTCTGATTGGGGTATTGACGAATTGAGTAAAATCGTTTTGAACCTTTTGGATAGTTTAAAGATAAAAAAAACGATTTTTTTTGGCCATTCTTTCGGTGGTAGTCTCGGTATCTATCTGGCCGCTAATTACCCCGATAGAATTAGCCATTTAGTGCTTTGTAACAGCTCATATAAAAGAACAGCAAAAAAATCAAACCCGACCAAATTCTTAAAAGGAATATTTGCTATCACCCCATTGATAAACAGATTTGAAAACATTGTTAAATACTTTTATTACAAAATCTTTTTTCCAAACTCCGATCTCATTAAGTTTCCCGCGCTTGAAAGTAACTTCAAAAAAATCATGCAGCAAGACCTAACTGAGTTCTTGGCAAAAATAAAAACACCAACATTGATCTTGTGGGGTCAAAATGACACCCAGACGCCTGTTGAACTAACCCAAACACTAAAAACACAGATCAAAGGCTCAAAATTAAAAATATTTCCTAATATCGGCCATAATTTACCATTACTATATCCAGACAAAGTTTATGGCGAACTGGATAAATTTTTATGAACTATATATTGATCGGGGTCCTTATTGCCGTTTTTGCCAAGGCGCTAAACTATATTTATCTATTCCAAATAAAAGAGTATCGTTTTGATAGGTTTTTCTCGACTTTAAAAGAGAGGGAGATTGTCCAAACCTTTTGGAACACTGATTTTCTCTTGCCGGCCAAAAAAATACGCAATTTTGTCATCGCCAGCATCATCTTGACGATATTGGTCGTTTTTTACCTCTTTTTTAATAATATCAGCGTCTTGACAACCTTAATTATCCTATCATTCCTACCATTGATAAGTTTAGCGCTTGTTTATCTATTGGTTTTTTTAACCAGTCTGCCAGTAGCTGTCTATAGAAATAGAATAATAGAAATCGCTAAGGAAAAAGTCGGTCAATCTCAAGCGGTTTTTATTGGTATTACTGGCTCTTACGGAAAAACATCGACCAAAGAATTCTTATATCAGATTTTAAGAAAAAAATATCGGGTCGCCGAAACCGAAGCCAATATGAACAGTGATATTGGAATAGCCTTATCAATCATTAAAAATTTAAAAAACGATACTCAGTTTTTTATCGCCGAAATCGGTGGCTATCGACTGGGTGAGATAAAAAAAGTGGTGGACATAATTAAACCCCAAATAGCCGTTCTAACCGCTATCGGCAATCAGCATCTGGATCTTTTCGGATCCAAAGAGAATCTAATCGCTGGCAAGAAAGAACTACTTCTTTCTTTGACCAAGCAAGGCAAAATCTATCTTAATAAAGATACGGTTCCGTACAAACAAATCTTTCATAATTTGAAAAGTCCTATCTGTCTATATTCAATAACTGAAAAAGCCGATATTTATGCTCAAAATATGAAAGAAAGCGCGGCTGTAATTACCACCAATGTCTTTTATAAAAACCAGGTCTTTAATGTTTCCCTTAGTCTTATCGGTAAACATAACATTTCTAATCTTCTTCCTTGCATGGCAATAGCCTACGATCTTGGCCTAAACAATAAACAAATAACTGAAGCGGTCACCGACCTAAAACCAGTGGAGAAACGGTTAGCTTTAAAAAAAGGAGTTAACTTATCGACAATAATCGACGATTCTTATAACTCAGGCGTTAATGGGTTTATCGAAGCTATCAAGGTCAGCCAAAATTTCAGTAAAAAAAAGAGAATAATCATTTCTAAAGGAATTATTGAGTTGGGCAAAGAAAAACAAATTTCTTATAGTGAAATCCTTGGAGAAATAAAAAAAACCAATCTAAAACTTTATACGACCGATCCTTTATTCAAAAAACTGGATAGAAATAATCGTGTGGTTTTGTTCAAAACGGAAAAAGAAATCGCTAAAAAACTGATTCCGCTTTTAGATAAAAAAGCTTTATTAATTATTGAGGGTAAGTTTACAAATAAGTTTATAGACTTGATAATAAAATTATGATCTCAACCGACTTTGCCCCGAACGAAAACTGGGATGATGCCTGGCTTAGTCTGAAACTCCTTTTTCAGCCATGGAAATGGCAAAAAGGACCAGACATAGGAAGGGTTAAAACAAGTTTGCTTAATCAATTTAAAATTTCAAACCTGCCTGCCGGCAGGCAAGGTTTAAAATTAAAGATTTTTCTTTTTCTTACCGGTCGCTCCGCTCTTTATTTTTTTCTTCAAGCTCTTAATTTGAAAAAAAACTCTGAAATTTTAGTTCAGGGTTTTACCTGTGAGGCGGTTGTTTTACCAATAATCGCTCAAGGACTAAAACCTGTTTATGTTGATATAGAAACTAAAACTTTATCCATGGACATTGACGATTTAAGGAAAAAAATCACCAAACAAACTAAGGGATTAATTCTTCAACATACCTTTGGGATAACACCCATCAATCGAAAAGAAATCTATGCTTTGGCCCAACAAAACGATTTGTTTGTTGTCGAAGACTTGGCCCATGGATTTGATCCAAAAATAACGTTTGGTAAGGAAGTAACTCTGTTGCTTTCTTTTGGTCGAAGTAAATCTTTTTCTTCAGTCCATGGAGGCGCGATCATTACTAGTAATAGAGAACTGGGCAATAAATTAAGAACAATCGAACTAAACCTTAAACAACCGTCATTTCTTTTTATTCTCAGGGCTCTCGTCTATAAACCGTTAGTAATGATTATTAAAACTACTTATGACATTTATCTAGGAAAAATTCTTCATAAAATAGCCAATTTGCTTAAAATTTTATCACCGGAAATCACTAAAAAAGAAAAACAGGGAAATTACAACAATTATTTTAATAGGGGATATCCTAACGCTCTAGCGACCCTACTAAACCATCAGTTAAATAAATTTGAACAAAAAATAAAAAATAGGGCCCTAATAGGATCTTTTTATTCAAAAATGACAACAAAGCAAGATTTGTCAGTCGTTACCGGAAAAGGAACGTTTCTTCGTTTTCCGATTTTAACTAAAAACCGAGACCAAATTCTCATGAAAACGGCTAAAAAAAATATTTTTTTGGGCAAGTGGTATGACCAAGTAGTCTCGCCAAAATCTCTCAATTTACAAAAGATCGGTTATAAATCAGGGACCTGTCCTCAGGCAGAAAAAATCTGTCAACAGATCATCAATTTACCCTTAAATATAGACCAACAGCAAGCCAAAAAAGTTATAGAATCAATCTATGGAAATTAAGATTATTGATAAAGAAGTGGTTTGGCAAAAGGTTTTTAACGATCTAGGATCAGCTTCGTTTTTACAGTCTTGGGAGTGGGGCGAACTACAAAAGACTCTTGGATATCAGGTTTTTAGGCTTGGTTTGTATAAGAAAAACAACCTGCTATCTGTGGCGCAGACAATTCTGGTTTCTGCTAAAAGAGGTAATTTTTTGTTTATCCCTCATGGACCATTGACCTATCCTGGAGCTATAAGAACAATTAATTATTTTAAAAAAGAACTGATAAAAATTGCTCAAAAAGAAAACTGTGCCTTCATAAGAATTTCACCAATCGATATTGATACACTAGCCAATCGACAAGTTTACAAGAGTTTAGGCTTCAAAAAAGCCCCTCTATATATGCACGCCGAAAATGTTTGGGTTTTACCGCTTGATAAATCTGAAGAGGACCTATTAAATCAGATGCGAAAAACGAC
>CAZPKD010000029.1:0-8136 GCA_964587115.1 uncultured Gammaproteobacteria bacterium
TTGTTTTTATCCGGTATTTAGGAATGTAAAAACCGTATGAGACTATGCCAACCATATGTTTAAATTACAAATTACAAATAACAAATTACAAGAAAAACCCAAAGCTCAAATATCAAATCTCAAAAACAAGTGCAAATCTTAAAGATATATTCGCGGTTTTAAACTTTGAACTTGGCTTTGATCTTTAAATTTTGATCTTTGATATATAAATTATCTTCCTAATTTTTTATGTGCTTTGGCTAATGAGCCTTCGGCTAACGATGCTAACAGCGATAACTCGCCAGCTAAAACTGCTCCTCCCAAAACCTCAGCTAGTTCTTCTGCATTTTTAGCTTTAGTAATATTTCTTGCCTCGGTTTGTGTCATTAATCTTGTCCCTCCACCAACCATCCCCACCATTATGGCCGGAAGATAAACTGAAAAATATAGATCGCCATTTACCAAAACCTTAACAATGGATATACCAAGACTTCCTTCAACTGTATGGGCTAAGTCTTGACCGGTGGCCGCGTAAAAAGCCGCCACGATATTGGCAAAATGAGCATTATAACCTAATGAGCCACTAATAACTGATCCTAAAATATTTTTTCCTAACCAAAGATCAAAGATTTTCTGTGAGGTTGTTTTTAAAACTGTTTGAACAATCTTTTTCGGAATAATTACTTCCGCCAAAACTGTTTTTCCTCGACCTTGAAACGAATTTAACCAAGCGGGTTTTTTATCAATATCAAAATTCCCAGCAATTGATAAACATCTTATCTTGGTTTTTTTTTCTATTAATTCGATAATCGCCTGAGTGGCAAGCGTCACCATGTTCATGCCCATGGCTTCACCCGTGTCATAAGAAAAACGGACATAAATATATCGTCCGATAACTTTGGTCTCAATTTTTATGAGTTTTAAATGAGATGAGGTTAACTCTGAGGTTTTTTTAATAAGGAAAAAATTCTCCGTTAGCCATTTTTTTAAACCTCGGCTTTCTCTAATTCCTGAAGTCTCAAAAACTGGACCACGAGTCACGCCAACATTGTCACAAAATACGCTTACTCCACCCGAAAGCCTTACCGCCTTGCAACCACGATTAACCGAGGCAACCAAAGCGCCTTCTGTCGTCGCCAACGGAACATAATGTTGTCTTTTTTGTGATTTGTTATTTGTAATTTGTGATTTTATAATCAATGGTCCTGCTACTCCTAAAGGGAGACTAACAGCTCCAATTAAATTTTCGCAATGAATATTTTTTTTCTCATCGATCAAAACTTTTTTTACGCTCTTCAGGCCACTAAATGAACTCTTATCCATAATCTATTTAGTCGTAAACTAGCAAGCAATCATTTCAAATAAATGGGACGCGGAATATTTTTAGTTGGTAGAGCAAAATTGAATAAGGAACAAAACAACATAAATACAGGCAAATTGAATAGAATATTCGAAAAAAATTCAATCGCGTGGAGAAACGAACCGCCAAATAAAATAGAATAATCTTCCATAATAAAAGACTAAGCGAGTAGGCAGTAAAAAAAATGCTGAAGCCCTTACCTAAAATTGACATTGTTCTTGGTGGTGGTAAAACCATATATAGAACAAAATTTGATCCAAACCAGATCAAGGTCGGAATCATTGAATAAACAAAACTAAATAAATATGAAGAAAAATTGGTTTTTTGTTTAAAGGTCTTGGCTATTAAATAAAAAAAGCTGGTCGTTAGAAAAAAACCTAAAAGAAAAACGAAAAAAACAGCCAAACCGGAAAAATCTTCTTTTCTATAGTAATGACTAAGTAAAAAATAGACTAAGATTAATGCTAATAAAATGGTTATTTGCATATAGTCTTTTTCTTGACTGATCTTTCTCATGGTTTTGTAGGGAGTAAAGATTAAAAGGATAACTCGCCTAATCACGATCAAAAAAGAAGAAAAAAAATCGATCAGTAAATCTTTAAAACCCATATTGAAGTAAACTAACCAGTTTGATCAATAAATAACCCAGTAAAAAATAAGCCACCCCGGCAAAAATAAACGAAAAAGGAATAATGATAATAAAGGGCGCCACTTTAAAATGAGCAACTATTCTTTTATAAAGATTTGTTAAAAATCCCATTCCTAGATTGTTTGGCTCTAAATAAAAAACTTCATTAAGCTTCTTTTGGAAAACGACTCGCTCAGCTGACATAAATTAGACTAACTTGTTAAATAATTTGATAAAAGCCCTCCTGGCTCTAAATAACAAACTTTCGGTTGCCTTAAATTTTAGATTTAGTTTTTGAGAAATCACATCAACCTTTTCTCCTTCAATATACTTTAGTCTTAAAACAAAACGATAATCATTTGGCAATTTTTCTAAGGTGTTTTTTATTTTAGCCGACAACTCTTTCTTTTCTATTGTGTCGTCAATAAGGACGGCTTTAAGACCCTCAACAAAATATGGTGGGAGAGCGGAAAATAATATTTTTTTTAATTTCTTTTTCCTCATGTAGTCGATGGTTTTATTTTTCGCAATAGAAAAAATGAATGTTTTCAATGAAGATTGAAAGTGAAAATCACGCAGGCCTTCAATAAAGTCAATAAAGGTGTCTTGAATAATTTCTTCCGCTTTATATTGATCTTTTATTTGACGATTAACAAAGTTTAAAAGTGGTTTACGATAATTTTTGTATAACTCAATCAACGATCTTTCATCCCGTTTAATGATTTTTTCTACTAGGTCTTTATCTTTTTTGTCGTTCATAATAATTAGTCAGTAGTAATTTTATAGATTTTGCTACCAAAAAGGAGAAAAATATTTCTCTCATAAACAACTAGATCATTAGCTTTAGAAATAATTGTTGATTTTATTTGTCGTTCATAAACCCCGTTTTTTGAGAGAATGTAAACTACCCCCCTAGTCTTATCCCAAGCATAAACTTTTTCCAAATCTTTGCTCGTAAAAACTTTATTTAGATTTACTTGGTCTTCAGGATAGTCTGTTTTAAAACCATCTCTTAAACCGGCGGTAAACTTGACGATATAATCGACAAATGAGATATAAACCGAAGAATCAATCGCCATCGAGCCAGCCGGTTTTAAACTGATTTTTTGATCACTCTTAATGTATGAATTTTTTTCCGAATAGCCTGTTTCCGCTACTAAATATTTATAAACTTCATCTTTCCCCTTATCAAGGAGATAAATATTACCGTTATAAACCCATAAATCAGAAATTTGCCCCCAGTCTTTGTCTTTTTCGACAACCTTTTTTAATTTGTTTTCTGTAGTTATTTTATAAAGACCATCGTTGGTGAAAAAAAAGTATTCATCTTGATAAAAACCTATCAAACTAGCCAACTTTATTTCCGGGAAAGTTCTTTTATCGATTGACTTTTTGTCTAAAGAAAGCAAATATATCGTGCTTTTTTTGTTGTCAAGAATGGCTAAGGAATCACTACTTAGATAAAGCTTTGTTCCGGAAGCTTCTTTATTGTCAATTGTCAAATCAAAGAACTCTTCGGGGTTTTTTTCCTCTTTTTTAACAATTTTATTTTCTTCATTCTTAATTAAGGTTTCTATTTCTTCAATCTCCTTAACTTTTGCCTGACCCACTTCTTTTTTGAGTTTGACTAGCTCTGTTTTTGATTCACTAACAAGAATTAAGGCCCGTGGCAAGTTAAGAAAAGCAACTTCGTCGGCCTGGGTTATTTTTTGAGTAATCATTTCTTTGGAAGTCTTTATTTTTTCGTCCAACAAACTATTTTTTCGTCTTTGAACGCCCAAACCAACACTCCAAAACAAAATTATTGCCAAAGCAATGATAATAATAAAAGTGAAAGTTTTATTTTTTCCTATATTTGTATCTGTCTGAAATACTTTATGGTTAAAAGAAGAAAAAATCTCTTTTCCTTTATCGAAAATTGAGGGCTTATTAATAACCATTGTCTCTTGTTCTCCCCCAAGAGCTTTTTCTCTATTTATCATCTGAACAAAGAGGGCAACTGCTCCTTGGTCATCCTTACCCTTAAGGTTTGGGGTTAGATTATCAACAATTTCATTTGGTTTTTTATGATCAAAAATATTTTTTAAGGATTCTTCTTCGCCAAAAACTTCTATAAACTGTTCATTGGTAAAAATATAAAAGTCCTTTTCCTTAATATAACCGGAGGCCGACTTTCCCCCTTCAACAATCTTGTTGAATTTACCTTCCCGACTTAAATAAATTTTACCACCACCGATAGTCTTTAAATAAAAAATGTTATCAATGATGAGACCAACCGCCAAAGATAGATCAAGAGGTAGATTGTGCGTTTTAATCTGTTCAATAATAAAGTCTTCGAACTCGTGGAGACTGGTTGGGTTTTTTATCTTTATCTCGTCTTTGATTTTTTCTATTAAACCCCTCCCTCTGTCTTTATCCAATCCCTCAACAACATCGATAGTCATAAAAAAATTTTCTTCGGCAATAAAACTAAAGAAGCCTGTCTGTCTTTCTTTTCCTAAAAAAACACTAAAGAGTGACCACATAAATTAAACAAAAAATATGGCTAATAAAATAACAAAGACTGCCAAAAGTAATTGGATCAAAGAAAATAATGAAAAAACATTTTTTCTTTCTGTACTTAAAGCTTTATTCATTACTTGCGTTTGTTTTAACATGACCAAAGCATAAAAAAAATACATTATGGAAAAAACCAAACTAAAAGCTTTAATAAAAAAATAGACAATATCACCCCCGGTAAATGTTTTTGCCAGTTCGACAATGTCCATTTACTTTTTATTCAATAAACTATTAATTATTTTTGCCGTCTCTGTCGGTTTGGGAATGTTAATAAAATCTAAATTTGTCTCTGTCCCGGCTGTCTGGATATGGACATTCCCATAGTCGGCAAAAGAAGCAAAAAACCCACTAGTCTTAGAAGTCACGTCTTCTATTCTACCCAACATAGCGGTAGAAAATTCTTTGTAAAGAATTGAGCTAAAATCTATATCAACCACTCTCTGACTGGTGATAATTCCGACATTAAAGTGCCAGGAAACGATATTAAACCAGAAATATGAAAGAATCACCGAAAAAATAAAAAAATCAATAAAAAAGATATATTTTGTCTTCAAAATACTCGGCAAAAAAATATTAACAATTAGCAGAATAAAAATCATAACCAAACCATTAATCAACCAGTAAATCTGCGAAATTGGGTGGGCTCTTACAGCCAAAATTACCTTTTCGTCCGGAGCTTGTTCTTCAAAACGAAGACCAGGCATAAGGCAAAAAGAATGCATCAGCTGATGACTCGTCTTTAGGTTACTCATCACCTATATTATATCTAAATATCTATTGCTATCTAAGGATTAATTTTTTATAATATCACTTGCCCTGGTTACTGGAGCGACCTGGTACCACCCTTTTCCATCCCGAACAAGGAAGTGAAACGGGTCAGCGCCAATGATACTCACCGCCTTCGGCGGGGGGGAAAGTAGGTCGTAGCCGGGGTATTTTTTTTGGTCGCTCTTTCCCGATTTGTTCGGGATTAGAGAGACCAAACCCGTCCGAAGTCCTCCGAATCGAAGGACGAAGGCGGGTCATTTACCACGAGACGAACATGTGTAAAGAAGGATGAGTTAAGCGTTGAAGTAAGTGTGGGAGAATACTGCTCTATTTCTTCACTGTTGACGTTATCTCTATGTTTTTAAAAAGGATGTTGGTTGGAATTACAAAACTATTTAAGGGTGGTTCTTTTTTTTGACAACTTTTGTTAAGATCGATATTTTTGAGGTGGTTAACTGTGGAATTATCAACCCCTATTTGAGAAAGATTGTCAGTTAAAATTTTAAGATCTAGTCCTCCACCAAAACTCGTCATCGCCTCAATTATGGAAACTATTGGCGATAAACCGCAATGCTTGTCTCCAGAATACTTCTGGGCTTGCCAATAGTAAAGACAGTCATTGTTAAAGGAATAATAATCAATGATATTATTATTTTCTTTTTGGACGAAAATATTTTTATTTTTGATAACCGCACTGATTGATGAACCATTCAGGTTAAAATTACATTGCCAAGGTCCGATTAAATCAATTTTTAGACTATTTGCTTGATTAGGTTTGGTTGTTGGAGATAATTTTATTAAAGATTGATTGTTGGTTGGAGAATTATTTGAGGTTTTGTTATTGAACTTGATTAATAAGGCAACGACAATTACCACCAGAGGAATTATGATTGTTAGCTTGGAAAGAACCGAAAAAATATCATCTCCAATAATCTTGTCCATAAGATAATTTCATTATAAGTGATATAATCTGTTTTGTTTATGAATAACAAATATGCCACCATTGTCGCCGTTGCCGCTTTTATTTTTGATAATCAAAATCGGCTGTTGATTGTTAAAAAATCACCCCGTGAAAAAATTGATCCGGGTCTATGGACTGTTCCTGGTGGAAAAGCTGAGTCGGCCGAACCTTCGATTGATGCCCTAATAAGAGAAACTAAAGAAGAGGTCAATCTAGATATCAAAAACTATCAATGGTCAGGCGAAGACGTCTTTATTAATAAAGGAATTTATTATCATTCTTTTCATTTCTTGTGTTCAGTAAAAAGGACAAGGAATATCAAGCTTGAAAGAAGCCTTTTACAATATCATTGGCTTAAAAAGGATGAAATTGAGAATTTCCAATTTCACCCCAATATTAAAAAAAGAGTCTTATTTCTTTTTCGTTTAAATTAATGATTATGGACCGGTAGCGATTCCGGAAATTCTCCAAAAACCGTCTTCTTTGATAATCTCTATCCAACGCGTATTCTTTCCATCTCCCCAACCATAATAAGGTATAGGAGCATTGGCCGACTCTGGTTTCATCTGGGTAGTGACATCAACTTGGTAAACTTGCTTGTCACTAGTCCACTCTTCTTTATTGTAAGGACTAATTTTATCAACGGTAAGAGAACTAAAACTGTTAAATTGAACTCCCCAGGCTTGTTTGGTTGAATCCTCCTCCCAATTGTTTTTTGTCATTATTTTAATGGCTGCAGGAATTCTTTTTTCTTTGATCAGTCCAAAAAAAGTCCCGACAATGCTTTGTCCTGATGGTAAAGGAACAACTGTTGATGGCTGAACTTTTGGAGAACAACCGGTAGTCGGTTTTTCTGCACTGGGATTCCCATGTTTGACCCATTGACCGTCAACACAAATCCAATTGTCTTCGGGTCCGCCGGCAAAAAATCTTACTACTAACATTGTTCCTCCTCCAAGAAGCAAAACAATAAAAATAATAAGAAGGGTAGAAATGCCTTTTTTCATAAGTATTTTAAACTTATAAGAATATGATTAATTTTATCAAATCCTATTTGCTAAAATTATTTAATGGCTAAAAAACGTTTTATGGTGATTGTTTTTCTCCGTGGTCTAGCAATCATTATCGTTGTCTTTACTCATACTTTAGCTTACTTTTTAAGTCAGAAAAAAATATTTTTTATTTGGGATATGGTTCATTTTACGGTTCCTATATTTGTTTTTTGCTCATCGTATATTTTTTATCAATTCCCACCCCATATAGAAAGAGAAGGTATTTTTAATTATTTCAAAAAAAGATTATTAAGACTTTTAGTCCCTTATTGGGTGTTTTTAATCCCTTTTTTTCTATCGATAAAGTTTTATGAACCAAGAAAATTTACTTTGATCAGGATTTTAAAATATTTCACTCTAACTGACGGAGCTCCTATTAATTGGCTTGTCATCCTTTTTATATCCATAATGATACTTTCTCCACTGATTCATTTTTTTTACAAGAAAAATAAAGGACTATTAATTTTTTACGCTCTTCTAACTATTACCAGTAGCCTGTTTTTTTTATTTAACTCGCTAAAAATAAGCTATTTGTTTACTATGTGGTTGCCCTGGTCTCTTATAACAATTTTTAGTTTTTATTTTGCCCAAAACGAAAAGAAAAAGTTTTTTTTGCATAAAATCATGTTTTTTTCTTTGTTGACCTTTTTCCTGTTAAGATTGATGTTGTCTTCAAACCATCATACATTGGTCCTTCAATATAATAAATATCCGCCAAACCTTTATTATCTGTCTTATGGGATTTTTTGGATTGGTTTTTTATATTTTCTTTATCAAAAAATTTTCTTTCGTTTTACTTTACTCAATAAGTGTTTGGTTTTTTTTAGCC
>CAZPKD010000030.1:0-7852 GCA_964587115.1 uncultured Gammaproteobacteria bacterium
TACCGCTGAGCTATGCTGACTATCTAACATATATTATATAATATAGAATTATGGCAAAAGTTGATTTGTCGATTATTATCATCTCTTATAACACCCGCGAAATTACTAAAAAATGTCTTGAGTCGGTTTGGCGCTCATTAAAAAATACCCAGATAAAATATGAGGTTATTATTGTCGACAACGTTTCAAAAGACGGCTCGGTAGAGATGTTAAATGAACTGTCCAAAGACAAAAAAAATAACTTTGTCTTTGTCGCCAACCGCAATAATGTTGGTTTTGGTCAGGGCAATAATCAAGCGGTTAAAATTGCTCAAGGGAAATACATTCTTCTTTTAAACTCGGATACAATCGTTCTTAATGGCGCCATTGAAAAACTATATCAATACTATGTTACTAATGAAAAACAGGTTCAGTTTGCCGGAGCCAAGCTACTGAACAAGGATTTAACGCCACAACCCTCGGCTGCCTATTTCTTTTCCCTACCAGTCATCTTTGCCTCCCTTTTTCTCAAGGGTGACTATTGGGGTTTAACCAGATTTTCTCCTAATGAAACAAAAAGAGTCGATTGGATTTCTGGTGCCTGTATTTTTACTAAAAAATCACTTTATCAAAAACTAGATGGTTTTGATGAAACGATTTTTATGTACATGGAAGAGGTTGATCTGCTATACCGGGCTAAAAAAAATAGTTGGAATACTTATATTTATCCTACCGCTCAAATTATCCATCTTGGTTCCGCTTCAAGCGGCGGAAAAACTTTTCCCATTCTCCAGGTTTTTAAGGGTTTCATGTTTTTTTATCGTAAGCATCGCTCAAGACTGGCATTATTTATATTAAAAATTTTGTTAAAATTAAAGGCGTTACTGGCCTATATACTTGGCCGAATTACAAATAATCAGTATTTGATAAAAACCTATGGCGAAGCTTTTAAAGTGGTTGGATAATAATATTATAAAAGTATTGGTAATTGCTTTTGTTTTTATCGTTCCTCTATATCCAAAAATACCCTTTAAGATGGTTAACTATACCTATGTCGCCATCAGACTAGAAGATATTTTTTTTGCTTTTATGGCGCTTGTTTTTGTTATTCAGCTTTTAAGGAAAAAAGTAACTGTTTCTTCTAAATTTTTAAAGCTATTTATGGTTTTTTGGTTTTGTGTCCTACTCTCAACCCTCTGTGGTATTTATATTCAGAAAACAATTATCCTTCCTCATCTAGGTTGGCTTCACGCTCTCAGAAGAATAGAATATATGTCGCTTTTTTTTATCGTTTTGTCGACAATCCGCTCAAAGAAGGATTTTATTCATATTTTTGGCGCTCTTCTTTTTAGTTTCTTGCTCGTCAATATTTACGGATTTGGCCAAAAATTTCTTGGTTGGCCGGCCGTCCAAACAATGAATCCAGAATATGCCAAGGGATACCTTCTCTATTTAACACCAGAGGCTAGAGTCTCTTCTACCTTTGCCGGTCATTATGATCTGGCGGCTTACATAATTTTTTTAATTCCTGTTTTGCTTGCTTATTTTATGATTTATGGAAACGTTCTCTTTTTTGGGCTTTTTCTTCTTTCCTTGACCATCTTGGTTTTCACCGCCTCTCGAGCTTCATACATTGCCTATATTATTTCTACTGGGGTTTTCCTCGTTTGGGCTCGTAAATGGAAAACACTGATTGCAGTTGTTATAGCCACTGTCTGCCTAACCCTTCTTTCAAATAATCTAACTTTAAGAATTAAACGCACTTTCCAAGTTAAAAAGGTCTTTGTTAATGAACAAACAGGCCAGGTAATCATTCCCCAAAGTATTACCCCTGACGATTTGCCAGCGGGAAATTTTTTTGTTCCTGTTACTGATCAAACCGGAGCTGGCAACATTAGTGTTGTTGACCAACAAATTGTTAACAGTCAAGTGATGGAGCAAATTAGAGAAAAAGCTCGCAAAGAAGGTAAGGTCCTTACTCCAGATGAAGAAGCGGTCCTTTTTGCTTCACTTTCAGCCATGCTTAAACCAATAAACACCATTGCCTCAGATATTTCATTTGCTACCAGACTGCAAGTTGAATGGCCAAGAGCCATCAAGGCTTTCCGGAAAAATCCTTTGCTCGGCACTGGCCCATCTTCAATCACTGAAGCGACAGACAATGATTTTTTACGTTGGTTGGGAGAATTCGGACTTTTAGGGACTCTCTCGTTTATATGTATCATTTTTAGTATTGTTAAAACTATTTGGATTAAATTTAAAGAAACTAAACCACCGACTAGTTATTTATTTTTAGGTTTAATTTTTTCCATTTTTGGTTTACTAATCAATGCCGCCTACATTGATGTCTTTGAGGCATCTAAAGTCGCCTATATATTTTGGCTTACTTGTGGTCTTTTTGTCGGTCTTAGCCAGTTAAAAGGAAAAATTGTGATAACTAATGAAAAAGAATAATTTTAAATCAACTGATTTTTGGCTTTTACTTTTAGTCCTTTTTATCGGCCTGATCCTTAGGCTATACCAACTAAAAGCTCCCTTGGCTGATTATCATTCTTGGCGACAGGTCGATACAGCTGCCGTAGCCAGAAATTTTCTTAAAACTGGCTTTGATCTCATGCACCCCAAGTATGATGACCTTTCCAACATACAGTCAGGACGAGAAAACCCTCAGGGACTAAGAATGGTTGAATTTCCTATCTACAATGTTACCTTTGCCCTTTTGACAAAAATCCTACCTTTTTTTTCTCTTGAAGTATGGGGAAGGCTCACTTCGATTATTTTTTCTCTCATAATAATTTCTATTATTTATTATTTAGCTTTAAAAGAAGTTGGTCGGGTAGCCGCTTTTTTTGCTTCCTTTGTTTATGCGGTTATGCCATTTTTTGTCTTCTTCTCTCGAGTCGTTCTGCCGGAAACAACCGCTCTCGCTTTTAGCCTCATGGCTATTTATTTTTTATATCAACACTTCAATACAAAAAATAAACTAGCGAAGTCTTTTTTGATCATTTTAGGAATTGTTTCTTTCGCCGGCGCTCTCTTAATTAAACCAACCACAATATTTTTTGGTTTAGTTTTATTTTATTTATTTGCCCGCCAGTATAAATGGTCCGTTTTTAAAAAACTCGATTTTTATATTTTCTTTTTATTAAGCGCTTTCCCTTTGCTTTTTTGGCGGCACTATATACAAAGTTTTCCCGAAGGAATTCCCAGCAGCGAATGGTTGTTGACGTCAGTCAATACCTCCCAAGGACTACAACGAATATTTTTTAGACCGGCTTTTTTTCGTTGGATTTTCTTTGAAAGAATCAACAATCTTATTCTTGGTGGGTATCTAACGATCTTTGTCTTGATCGGTGTCCTTACAATTACCGGTAATTTTTTTCCTCAAATATTATTCTTATCATCGTTAATTTATTTATTTGTTTTTCAGGGCGGCAATGTTCAACACGAATACTATCAAACATTGATTTTACCAACTCTGGCTTTTTTGACCGGAACTGGTATCCAAGTAATCATAGAAAACATTAAAAAATTATATCGGCCGATACTGGTTTATCTAACAATTTTTTTTATTTTTATTCTCTCTTGGTTTTTTTCTTATTACCGGGTAAAAGATTTTTATGCTTACTCACCTGACCTTCCTCAGATTGTCAAGGTAATTTCTTCATTAACCAAAGAAAGTGACAAAATTATTACCGATACGACTGGCGATACCACCTTGCTTTATTTAATTAATCGTCGTGGCGCTCCCGCCCCCTTTAAGGAATTTTCCGAACTAAAAAAAGATGGTTATCTTTATTTTGTTACCTTCAATCAAGATGTGATTAAGGGTATGAAATTAAAAAAAGAACAAACGATTATTTTTGAAAATGATAAGTTTGCTCTTTTTAAGCTATGATCCTACTTTGCTTAAAGGCTCCGTTAGGGATCATACCTCACGAAGCTAAAAAAATTATAATTTTTTTTAGTAAAGTGGTATGAAGATTTTGATGATCACTCCTTATGTTCCCTATCCAACCTCTTCGGGTGGTCAAATAAGAACATTTAATCTGCTGAGATATTTAAGTAAAAGAAATGAAATTACTTTAGTTTGCTTGTATAAACTCGATCGGGAAAAAGACTATCAACCGCATCTGAAACCATTTTGTAAACGAATATTTTTTTGTCGCCGTCCAGAAAAACCCTGGCAGTTAAAAACAATTTTTGATTCCTTGTTTTCCGAAAGACCTTTTCTTGTCAGTCGCAACTCATCTGATGAGGCACGCCAGGTATTAAATAAGTTATTTAAAGAACAGGTCTTTGATGTCATCCATGTAGAAACTTTTTATGTTATGCCCCACCTTCCGAAAGTAAAAACGCCGATTCTTTTAGTAGAACAAACAATTGAATACAAAGTTTATCAACATTTTGTTGACACTTTACCATTTTTTATCAGACCTCTTTTTTTACCAGATATTTTGAAATTAAACTATTCAGAAAGATTTTATTGGAATAAAGCTAATTTGGTGGCTACTGTTTCTGAATCAGACAAAAGAGCGATTACCGCCGTTGAGCCAAAAATTAAACCGGTAATTGTTCCTAACGGTGCCGGCGATGAAATGTTGGCTAAACAGTTGAATCAAAAAAACCTGAAAAATCCCATTCTACTTTTCCAAGGAAATTTCCTTTGGCTACAGAACACTGAAGCGGCTAATTATTTAATCGAAAAAATTTACCCCCTATTAAAAAAACAGATAAAGAAGTTTAAGCTTTTGATCGCCGGACAGTTTGCCTCAAAAAAAATAACAAAACCAGTAGACAAGAATATTGAAATAATCGATATTGACGTTGACCAAATTCAACAAGTAAAAAAAATTTATCAGGAATCGACTCTTTTTATCGCGCCTATCTTTGGTCCGGGCGGAACACGGCTTAAAATATTGGCCGCCATGGCCAACGGCCTACCAATTGTCTCTACTAAAACCGGTGTCGAAGGATTGGCTGTTAAAAATAACCAAGAGGTTTTAATTGCTACCCAACCAAAGGAATTTGCAAACAAAATTGAATATATTCTAAAAAACAAAAGACATTATGAAAAGATAAGAACCAACGCCTATCAATTAATAGATAAATATTATAATTGGGAAAAAATTGCCCAGAACCTAGAACTTATCTACGGAAAACTGATTAAAACATGAAAATCGGCATTGACATTTCACAAATTGTTTATAAGGGCACCGGAGTCGCTCGATTTACCGAAGGCTTGGTTAATTCTATTTTAGACAATGATAAAAATAATGAGTGGATTTTTTTATTTTCTTCGTTAAGACAAGATCTTAATAAGGAAATTGAAAAAAGAATAATTAAAAGCAAACATAAATTAATAAAGATTAAACTACCGCCAACTGTTCTATCCTTTTTATGGAATGAACTTCATTGTTATCCATTAGAAAAGATTGTTGGCAATCCTGATTGGTTTATCAGTTCTGATTGGACTGAACCACCAACTAAAAAAATTAGAAAAGCAACTATTATCCACGATCTGGTTTTTATGAGACATCCGGAAACAGTTACTAATAAAATATCCACTAATCAAAAACAACGATTAAGCTGGGTAAACAAAGAATCACAAATTATTTTTGTTGATTCTTTACAAACGAAAGAAGACCTAAACGCCTTTTTGAAGATTGATGGTAAACGAGTCGTTCTTAACTACCCAGGAGTCGATATTAAAAAACCTGATCAAGGGGTAATAAAAAAGACGACTTTAAAATATCACTTGAATAAACCATTTATTCTTACTGTTGGTAAAATAGAACCTCGCAAAAACTTTCCAAGATTAATTGAAGCTTTTAATGAAATCCACCAATCAAACCTAAAATTATTAATTGTCGGACCTGAAGGTTGGGAAACATTAAAAACACAGAACAAAAATATCCAAATTATTAATCAAATAAGTGATGAGGAGCTTTTTTCACTTTATAACCGTTGTTTATTCTTTATCTGTCCATCAATTTGGGAAGGTTTTGGTTATCCAGTAATCGAAGCGATGAGATCTGGCGCTCCCGTAATTACTTCAAATATATCATCATTAAAAGAAATCGCCCTAGGGGCTGCTTTACTCGTCAATCCTTTATCAACCGAAGAAATCTCACAAGCTATGATCAAAATGATCAGCGATAAACAGTTAAGAAAAGATTTATCAGACAAGGGATTGAAACGGGCCGAGCAATTTTCCTGGAAGAAATACTATAATAATCTCATTAATAGTTTGACGCCTTAAAAGCTCGGTACCGTTTTTTTTAGACCGCCTCACCCGATACTAAGGGCTACCCAGGCGATTGTCTAAAAAAAAGGTATCTGCGCTTTTTAAGAATATTAAATATGAAGCCAGTAATTTTTTTGCGACTGGCGAATATTTTAAATCATTAAATATGATCATCGGGATTGATGGAAATGAAGCTAATGTTGTTCAGAGAGTCGGCGTCTCCAACTATGCCTTTAATCTTTTAGACTACTTTAGTAAAAAAGCCGATCCATCAACTCAATTTAAAGTTTTTCTTAAAGATAAACCGTTAATCGACCTTCCTAAAGAAAATAAGTTTTTTAAGTACGAAAAAATTGGTGGTTTTTTTCTTTGGTCACAGATTTTTTTACCTATACGGTTAATTTTTAAAAAAAATATTGATGTTTTTTTCTCACCCGCCCATTATGCTCCTCGCTTATGCCCGGTCCCTTACGTAGTTACCATCCATGATCTTTCCTATCTTCACTACCCGAGTGAATTTTTAAAGGAAGATCTTTATAAATTAAAAAAATGGACTGACTATTCAATAAAAGGTGCGAAAAAAATTATCGCTGTCTCTAAAACGACCAAAAACGACATCCTAAAAAACTATTTAGTTGATGATAAAAAAATTGAAGTCATCTATAACGGCTATGAAAAAGCTCTAAAAAATAAAACGGCCCTACGTCAGCTGAAAAATCATGAACTGATCAAGCCATTTATTTTGTATGTTGGAACAATTCAACCGCGAAAGAATATAAAGACATTAATCAATGCTTTTGCCAAGTTCAAAAAAACCTATTACGAGTTTGAGCTAATTATCGCCGGTAAAAAAGGTTGGCTCTATGAACAAACTTTCAACCAAGTCGAAGAAATGGGTCTTTCTGACAGCATTTTCTTTACTGACTATATATCCAACACTCAACTCGCCTATTTATATCAAAACGCATTCTGCTTTGTTTTACCATCTTTTTATGAGGGTTTTGGTATCCCGGTTCTTGAAGCCATGTCTTTTTCCTGTCCAACGATCACCTCTTTTGCTTCTAGTCTCCCCGAAGTTGGCGGTGATGCTTGTCTATATTTTGATCCCAACAACTCTGATGACCTTTTAGAAAAGCTGATTATGCTAAAAAGGGACAAAGAATTAAGAAAAGACCTCATTAATAAAGGACTCCAAAGAGTCAAACTATTTTCTTGGAAAAACTGTGGTGAAAAAACTCTTAACTTGATTAAAAGCTTATGATAATTAAAACTGTTGATAATAATTTTTCCTCAGAAAAATTTAACCAATTAGCTCCTCACCCTTTACAGTCTTGGCAATGGGGCGAAGCCAGAAAAAAAATGGGTATTGAGGTTTTACGGTTAGGTGAGTTTAAAAAAGATCAGTTAATAAGTGTTTTTCAACTAACTTTTCATAAAATGCCTTTATCAAATCTAAAAATCGGTTATCTTCCAAGATCAGTCTATCCATCAAAAGAGATTTTAGAGTTCTTGTTTGAATACGGAAAAAAGAATAACGTAATATTTGTAAAGTTCGAACCCTACACTGAAAGATCAAATATCAAATATCAAATATCAAAAAAAAATCAAAATTAAAAATTAAAATTT
>CAZPKD010000031.1:0-7605 GCA_964587115.1 uncultured Gammaproteobacteria bacterium
ATAAACACTATCTGCTAAACTATTTTTTTAGTGATAAACAGATAGTGTTTTTTTATGTTAATTTTTTACACTCTGATCTCTCCAAAAAATCGCGGTAATGTTTAGTCCTCCACTGGCAAGTTTTATAGCTTTCTTTAACTCATACTGACTGATTGTTTTTGCCAATGGTTCTCTGTTGGGAATCTTTCCGGTATAGTATTTATTTAAAACTTTAAGAGCTCTTTTATCTCCAAGCTGTCCTAATGCCCAGATGGCTGAATTTCTTGATCTGAAGGGTTGGTTTTGATCATCAAAAAGCATTATTAAAGACTCAACACAGTCTTTACCGTATTGACTCTTGGCCGCCTGACATTGGGCTTTGACATCATAGCCTATCCAGGCACAGCAGATCACAAAAAAAAGAACAAAAACACTCACTCCAATAGCGCCAACATAGAAAAGATTGTTAAATATTTTTTTAATCTTCATTGTTACTCTCCTTTTTATCATCGATAAAAACATCATCAATCCTAACCTTAAACAGTCTAGCAATTTTAAAGGCCAGACCCAAAGACGGGAAATATTTATTGCTTTCAATGGCAATCACCGTCTGACGGGTGACCCCTAGTTTGTCAGCCAACTGTTCTTGGGTAAGGTCGCGAGTTGCTCGATAAACTTTTAATTTGTTTTTCATTCCTCTCCACCCCCATATTTTTTATTTAAAAAATGGTAGGAGATGGAATAAATAGCGATTAGGAATAAAGTTAGATAGGCAAAGACCATTCCCAAAGAATCAAGATAAGCAAACTCACCTCTGGAAAAAACAGATAGTCCGCTCTGCGAAGGCACCAACAATAAAAAAGCACCAATGCCAATAGTTGGAGCAAAAATAGCATAGGCTAGATGAGCTGCCTTTTCTCTAATAGTAACCTCCCGCTCGTCAGTCTTAATTTTTGCCTGGGCACGAACAAAGGCCAAAAAAATCATCCCAGTAAAAACACCAATGGCCGCCAAAAGATAGCTGCCGCGAACAGCCGCCACCCCAACGATAGTTGAAATAAAAAGAGTGATAACAACCCGGAGTTGATTATATTTTTTTCTATCCATATAGACATAATGTAATATATCTTTTACATTATGTCAAGTAGTATTTACATTATTAGCTTCTTAGGTCGTTGACAACCTCATTATATTTTTCTTGAGAAATTTTCTTTTTTTGCCAAAGAATTTCGGCGATCTCATCTAGTGTTAAATAAGAATGTAAAACATAACCTCTTTTTTTTAGATCTTGTCTTCCACCTTGATTACGGTCAATCAAAACCACCACATCCTTAACTTTAAGCCCCTCGCCAAGAATTGGCTTAATCGTTTCGATCTTTGAAAGACCGGTGGTAATGAGATCATCAATCACAACCACTTTTTCTCCTTTTTTATATTCACCTTCAATCATTTTTTTCAAGCCATAGTCTTTTTGTTCTTTTCTAAGATAAACCCATGGTTTATTACTGATAAAGCTAATCGCACCAACAATCGGCATAGCCGCATAAGGAACGGCCACCATTCTTTTAAAGGATAACTTTTTAAGAATTTGCCAATAAACTTTAGCCACTTGATGAAGCGCCTTAGGATAAGAAACCAGATCGCGTAAATTAATATAAATAGGAGACATAAGACCAGATTTAAGCTTAAACTGCCCAAACTTGACGGCTCCAATTTTATTTAACAATAAAACCAACTTTTCTTTTGTCATAAGAGATTAACGAAAACTATTAATAAGATCTCGCAATTTTAAAGTTGCCTCTTCGGCTTTTTTGGCAAAGTTTTTTTCTGACGAAGCATAGATTATTGCCCGTGAAGAATTAATGATCAGGCCGCTTTTTTTTGAATTAAGTCCGGCTCTGACGGTTTTTTTGACATCTCCACCCTGAGCGCCGACTCCTGGGACCAACAATGTCATGTCGCCGACAATGTTTCTTATCCTGGCCAACTCCCGAGGATAGGTCGCCCCAACCACCAACAAACAGTTATTGTTCTTATTCCATTTTTTAACTACATTTTCAGTAATAATTTCATATAATTTTTTTCCTCCACTTTTTAAATCTTGCAACTCTCTCGCTCCAGGATTTGAAGTCCGACAGAGAATAATTATCCCCTTATCTTTTCTATCTAAAAATGGTTGGACTGCTTCTTGTCCCAGATAAGGATTAATAGTCACTCCATCAGCTCCAAGGTAATCAAAAACATAACTTACATAACCGTTATTACTACTACCAATATCAGCCCGCTTAGCGTCAATAATAATGGGAATCGCCGGATGTTTTTTTCTTAAAAAATCACAGGTTTTTTTTAACTGCCTGATTCCTCCTATTCCTAAAGCTTCGTAAAATGCGCTGTTAGGTTTATAGGCGCAGACAAGGTTGTGAGTGTCATTGATAATTTTTTTATTAAAAAGAAAAAGGGCATCTTTTCTTTTTTGTAGATGAAGAGGAATTTTTTTTATATCGCTGTCAAGTCCAACACAAACTAAAGAATTATTTTTTTTGATAATTTTATCCAGTTTTTGTTGAAAGTTAATCATTTTTATGTCCTTTGCCGATCAAACTTTTAACTGATAATATTTTTTCTTTTTTAAGATAAATTTTCAGACCGGAAATTATTTCCCTATAAACACCATAACCTTTTGTATAAACGGCTGAGCCAACCCCAACCAAACTTGCTCCGGCCATCATCATCTCCACCACATCCTGCCACGAGCTTATTCCTCCCATGCCCAGTATCGGTAGTTTAACTGCTTCATAGATTTCATAAATTTTAGCAATGGCAATCGGTTTGATACCAAATCCGGAAACGCCTCCTTTTTGAGCTCCTAAAATCGGTTTTCTTTTTTTTATATCAATGATCATTCCCTGAGAAACAGTATTGATAGCCGAGATGGCATCGGCACCGGCCTGTTCACAAGCTTTGGCAATCTCACCAATATTATCAACGTTTGGGGACAGCTTACAAATAATAGGAACTTTGCCGGCTTCTTTTTTAGATAGTTTAGTAACTTTATATGATGCCTTAGTTTTGTTGGAAATAATTTCACCAAACTCGTTACCAACATTAGGGCAAGAAAGATTAAGTTCGATGGCCGCTGGTTTCAATTTACTCATCTCAAAAACCAGGCGTTGAAAGTCTTCGGCCCGAGCAGCAAAAACGCTGACAATCACCGGAACCTTAGTTTTTGTTAAAAAAACGGCAATCTGTTTTTTAGCATCTCTTAACCCAGGATTACGCAAGCCAACTGAGTTAATAAATCCACAATCATATTTAGCCACTCGGGGAATGGGATTACCCTCTCTTTTTTCAACTGTCACTGACTTTAAAACCACTGCCGCTGTCCCTGATCGCACCGCCAATCCATGTCCTGGAATGTCATTGATAATTCCTGATGGCAAAAATAAAGGATGGGAAAACGTCTGATTAAATAATTTTATTGATAAATCCATATTTTATTTTAAACCTAAAATTTTTAATCCGTTTATACTACCTATTTTTATTAATTGGTTAATTTTATAATAACGACAGCTCTCCAATAAAAATCTCAGCTCTGTCCACATCTGACCATCAGAAAAAGGTTTATAAATATCATAAATATTATCTGTCCCTAAAGAAATTAGGATTCCTGTTGGATCCATTTCATCAACCGGTGTCACTGCATTATGACCAACCGTTAATTCTTCACTGCGACGGCTATCAATCCAGGCCGACGGACAGGAAATAAACATTATTTTGGCTTTTTTTATTAATTTATATAACTTTTGCCTGTACGGTTTTTTATGGGCGGCAACTGAAATACCATGAACCGCAACGACTTTTCCCTCCATACCAAATTCGATAGTTTTTTTTGCGAGAAGTTCGGTTTCTTTTTCTTGAGGGCTGTTAAGCTGATCAACATGAATATGAACCATTTTTTTTTGTTTTTTGGCCGTTTCCAAAACTATTTCTAAATGTTTTTCTTCGTTGCCCCGATCTTTACCCGGCAATCCACCAACAATATCAACAAACTGCGCCCCAACGTCAAACCATTGCCTGGCAGTTTTATCGATCACTCCTTTAAGAGTTTGGTTAATAAAACAAATGGTAATTTCCTTTTTGTAACAATCTCTAACTTTTTGGGCAGCTTTAATCGCCTTGTCCCGGACAATCTCATCGACATCAATAAAACTACCAATTGCCTGGACTCCTTGTCCAAGCATTAATTCAACTCCTGATGCCATCCGACTATAAATATCACCCACAGAAGATTTCTTTTTGAGCTCATCATTAAGAGACCATTTTTCTTGTAATGTTTTATCAATCGTCCAAATATTTTTTTTTGTTAATGTAAAAGCCCGATCAAGATGGCTATGACTATTAACCCAACCGCCATTCATTTTTATCCCAACGATAATCTCAGATTTCAAATTTAAAAACTTTATTAAGTCTTTTTTCATTTTGAAAGTCTATCGATCAACTGTTCGGCTACCTGTCTATCGGTTACCAGATGGGCCTTATTTTTTAGTGCAAACTCCCTGATGATCTGACCGTCGGTCTTTTCCTTAACTTTAATTTTTTTGTTGGTCGGAATATTAATGATCAAATCAAATCGGTTTTGGGAAAGCAAATCAAACAAATTAGGTTTTCTATTTGGTTGAGAGATCTTATTAACCAGTATTGACTCAATTTTATTGACCTTTAAAAATTTATGAGTTTTATAAGTGGCATAAATTTTATATTTCATTGCCGACAACTTTTTTATCGAAGAAAGAAGGGCAATTTTATTTTTTCGTTTACCTATTGAGACTAACACCGTTCGCTCTGCCCGCTGGGAAAGACGCATTTGAAAAGTATAAAGTTCGATAAACCCGGGTGAAGCGTTTTGGTTAAAGGCAGTCGAAGCCATAAAAGTGGCTAGTTTTTCTTCAAAAATTGTGTTGGGTGTCTCAAGGGCAACTGCTTCAACCATCCCTTTGTAAAGTCGCAGCTTAACTTTTCCCGTCACTTTCTGATTGACTGTGTCAATAAAAGCGTTAAGGTCATTCATTAGTGGTTCATGCCATAAAGCGCCGTAACATAAATAGGCCCAATGCGTGTCAACGGTTGTCTTAAACTCGTTCTCCATTCTGGTACAGACATATTTTTCCAGATTTCGATGGGCGGTAATAATTATCTCAGCCGCGGGCGCTTCGTATATTCCTCTTACCTTAAGACCAACCACCCTGTCTTCAATATGGTGAGTAACTCCTACTCCGTGTTTTGCTCCAATCTTATTAAGATATAAAATAAGATTGCTCAGTTTCATGTGTTTGCCGCTTACCGAAACCGGCACCCCTTTAACAAATTCTAGTTCTAAAAACTCTGGCTTATCTAAAGCTTTTTCTGGCAGTCGGCAGATAAGAAGAATTTTTTCCAGTGGTGGAATAAGGGCTGGGTTTTCGATCTCTCCTCCTTCACCGGTAACTCCCCACATGTTATCATCATAAGAATACGGCTTATCTGCAGTTTGACGTACTAAAATACCGTGTTTTTTAGCATAAACCAACTCTTCATCCCGACCCATTGACCACTCACGCACCGGAGCAATAATTTTTATATCAGGATTTAAGGTTAGGGCCGTTCCCTCAATCCGTACTTGATCATTGCCCTTACCCGTACATCCATGAGCAATACAATCAGCTCCTTCCCTCGCGGCAATTTTAACAGCTAGTTTTGCCAGAAGCGGCCGACCCAAAGGCGTTGAAAGATGATAACTGCCTTGATATGAGGCGTTGGCTTTTATACCTTTGGCAATATAATCTTCAGCAAACTCATCTTTAGCATCGATCACATAGGCCTTTTTTGCTCCTAGTTTTAAAGCTTTTTGTCTTATTGAAGTTAGGTCATCAGACAGCTGCCCGATATCAATAGTTAGGGCAATTATTTCTGCCCCATATTCTTCTTGTATCCATTTGAGCATAACCGAAGTATCCAACCCACCAGAGTATAAAAGAACAACCTTTTTTACCTCTCCCTTTTTACCCTCATAAGGAGAAACCTTTAAATATTCTGTTTTTTTTCGTATTGATTGAGTCATTTTTGGTTAATTTTTATCGGAAAAACTGTTAATTTTGAAAAAAATGCAAAAAAAAAGGGCCGAAGCCCTAATTTTTTATAAAAAAAACCTAAAAATATCAAAATATGATGTCATTCCAGAATTTAATATTAAAGATAAAATATAATTTGTCAAGGGGTAAAAAGGGAGAATTTGTTTATCGCTTCAAGAATTATCTCTGCCCATCTTCTATAACCTTCGCGCGATGGATGAAGACCGTCTTCAATATAATATTTTTCGTCAGTTAAGGTCTGGCTTAAGGGAAAAATATCAATGATAGTAAGTTCTCTTTTTTGCGCTTCGTCTTTAATATTATCGTTATATTCAGCAATACTTTGCGATGTCTCTTCTTTATCCGTATACGTTTGCCAACTTGGGGTTTTACTATGATCGGGAACAGTAATTAGAATAAGATTTTTTTTATTAATTAAAGAGTTTTGAATTTTGTCTAAAAGAGCTTGAAAATTATTTTTGAAAACTACCTTATCAAGCCCTATAAAATTATCATTGGCACCAATAAGCAAGGTGACAAAATCTGGCTTAAGAACTTGAAGTTGTGGAACTTCATATCTAGTCACATCTTCGGTTGTATAGCCAGAGACACCTAGATTAGCCATAAGAACAACTTTTTCTTTTGGCTGATTTAATTTTTTAACCAACTGACTTGGCCAGTTATCTTCCTCGTCTACTCCTAACCCAATTGTGTACGAATCGCCAAGAGCCATATAGCGAATTAATTGATCGTTTTTGGTAGATTTTTTTGTGGGTTGAGTATTTTTTTTAGAGAACAAAATAATCCCGATGGCAATAACAAAAATCAAACCTAATAAAAACCAATAAAAAATATTTTTCACAAATTAATTTAAAAAATGCCAAAAAAAAGCAGTATAAAAACAAGGCTGGTCATAACAGCAAAAGCAATCACGGTTTGGATAAAAAGCTTAATTGCCTGCTTTTTCTTGTTATCAAAATATAATTGGGCCGGTTGATAACAAAAAATATATCCCATGACAGCTGCCGAAAGGGTAAAAAGCGAGATAACCGCAATTGCTGCAACAGGCGAATTAGAACGAGAAATCATTTTAGAACTAAAATTCATGATAAAAGACACCAGGGCGATATAAGCTAAAGCAGCAATGCCATTGATGATTGGGTGTCTACTCATACTTCAACTATATTTAACTTTTAATATGTTTTGTCAAAAATCCATTAATCAAAAAAATTCCTCCAATGATCATTGGAGGAATTGAGATAATCAGCGACTCAAAATGAGAAATAAATAAAAAGACAACTCCCAGAATGATAAAGATAAATCCGCCTACTCGCTCGTTTTTCCAAGCAATAATCGTCGCAGCGATCAAGATATAACTAGGAATAAGGTGGATAAGTAAGGCCAAAAACCACTGCGGTTCTCCAAAAACATCCAGAGCAAACATGCTTACGAAAATAATAAACAAGATGGACAAAATACGAGGCAGCCAATAGATAATTTTCATTCAATAAAAGTATAG
>CAZPKD010000032.1:0-7421 GCA_964587115.1 uncultured Gammaproteobacteria bacterium
GTTTAGAAGGAGTTAAAAAATCAAAACTTAAAGATCAAAGCCAAGTTCAAAGTTAAAATTTATTACATTTTTAAGTTTTACGCTTGTTTTTGATATTTGATCTTTGAGATTTGATATTTATATTAGTTTCCATTTTACATTCGGGTCTTTTTTCATAAAGGTGACCTGTCTTTTTGCATACTGAATTTCTTTGTTAATCCATTGTTCTATAGCCTGTTCTTTATTTATTTCCCCTTTCAAATATTTGATGATCTGTTGATAACCGATAGTTTTTAAGCCTGGATCGGTTTCTCGATAGCCCTGCTTGAGTAGATTTTTGACTTCTTCTATGGCTCCTTGTTTAACTCTCTTTTCGGTTCGTTCTTTAACGGCTCTGACAAGATCTTCTTTATTTTTATATCTTAAAGCAATAAACTGCAAATCGACCTTTTTATAAAAATCTTTTAATTTAAATGGTAACTGTCGATTAGTTATTTGTTTACGAGCGCCTGGTGGTAGATTTTTAAGAATCTCAATTTTTCTAATTAATCTTTGAGGGTTATTCTTATCACTCCATTTTAATGTTTTAAAACATTGGAATGACAGGGAAGAGAGGATTTTTTGGAGTTCGGAAACGGTTTTTTTTCCTAGTTCTTCCCTTAATTTCCAGTCGGCTCTGATATTTTCAGTTTCTACTTGATATAAAAGGTGGTAAATATAGAAATAACTACCCCCGACCACGATGGGTGTTTTGCCGGATTTAATGATTTTCTCAATTAACGGTTGGGCGATTTTTTGAAAATCAAAAGAGGAAAAACTTTCTTTAGGATCAATGACATTGTAAAGCTTGACGGTTTTTTTATCAGTGTCTTTTCCGGTGATAATATCAAGCTTTTTATATATCTGGCGCGAATCGCAGTTTATCAGTATGCCTTGATTTTTTTTGGCCAGTTTAAGAGCAAGATTAGTTTTACCGGTCGCTGTTTGGCCGGTGATAATAATGACTTTCATATTACTGTAGTTTAGCGGCTTCAATAAGATTCTTATAGAGGTAAAGGACTTCGATTGGGCCAATGCCGCCAGGGGTAGGTGTATAGAACGAAGCAATATTTTTAATTTCTTTTTCGTCATAATCTCCCTTTAATCTACTGCCCTCTTTTCTTAAACCGACATTAATCAAAACTACCTGAGGTTTGAGCATTTCCGGAAAAATAGTTTTTTTACCAACGCAGGAAATAATCACATCAGCCTCTTTAAAGTAGCTTTCCGGTTCTGGGGTCTGAGAGTTTATGCCAATATAGTTTATTTTAAACTCGGTCAAAGTCTTGCCGATTGGTGCGCCGGCAGTCGCTCCTCGGCCGACTAAAACAACTTTTTTGTTATGAAAAATTTTCTTGAAAAACAAACGATCTTTTTTTGGGTTAATAAAGACATCTTTAGCCGAATCACTTTTAGAGTAGATATTTTTTAGAATTGTTAACACCGCCAAACCAATCGGTGGGAAAAAAGGCGATTTATATTTATGGCCCTCGATTTCTTTTTCCAAAGGAATGTAATTGAAGAAGCTATCGGTTGATAACTGAGCCGGTAAAGGTTGCTGAATGGTTATTCCGTGAACAGTTTCGGCCGTGGAAAATTTTTTAATTTCATGCATGAACTTTTCGAAAGATGGCGTTTCCGGAAGTTTTATCAGCTGAAAACCAATTTTCAGATCTTTGGCAATTTTAGCCTTCATTTTAACATAGGAGATTTGTTCTGAGGCTTCGCCGACCATGAAAGCGGCTAATTTAAGTAGTTTCTTTCTTTTTTTGCTTTTAAGAACTTCCTTAAGGAGTTCTTTCTTCATCCGCTGGGTGATTTGTTTACCCGAGATTTCCATTAGCTTTATATTTTATCACACAAACGTCGCCGAAACAACCCGATCATCCTTCTGTGAGAATCTCATCAGGATGACGCCCTTGGCTGAGCGTGATCTAGCCGGAATTGACTTGAGATCGATCTTGACGACCTGACCTTTGAGACTGGTCATGATTAAAGTGGTATCGGTTTCGTTAACAATCTGAGCAAAGCTGATAAAACCGGTTTTTTTGTCGAGGCTAGCGATTTTAACACCCTTACCGGCTCGATGTTGGCCTCGGAAGAAGGATAATTTGGTTTTTTTCCCAACCCCTCTTTCGGCAATTACAAAAATGCTTTTGGCAAATTCTTTGTCGGTAAAGACGTCAGCGGTCACCAGATGATTATTTTCTTCAAGGTCCATACCTCGGACGCCAATAGAAGCCCGGCCGGTTGCTCTAATTTCTTTTTCCTTAAAGACAATCGCTTTACCCATTAATGAGGTAAGAATGACATTCTTTTTACCGTCGGTCATCTTTACCCATAAAAGTTCATCGCCGGATTCTAGTCTAATAGCAATAATGCCATTAGCGCGGATGTTGGCAAAATCTTTAAAGGCCGTCTTTTTAACGGTACCGTTTTTGGTGCACATCAGGATATATTGATTACTCTCAGGGGCTTCTTTTTGATAAGTTAGGATCGAGGTGACTTTTTCATCTGGTCGAAGAGGAATAAGATTGATGACGGCCTTACCCTTAGAAATTCTTGATCCTTGAGGAACATCCCAAACACGGGTTTGAAAGACTCGTCCCTGATTGCTGAAAAAAAGCATGCCGTCGTGAGTCATAGCCGTGGTAATGTAATAGACATTATCGGTATCTTTGGTTTCCATGCCGGAAACGCCCTTGCCGCCTCTTTGTTGGACTCTAAAGGTTTCCCGCGGCACTTGTTTGATGTAACCTTCTTTGGTAAGAACAACAATTACTTCTTTGTTTTCGATTAACTGTTCGTCAGTGATCTGTCCTGGTCGACTTTTGATAACTTGGGTTCTTCTTTTATCACCATATTTTTCTTTTAAGTAATCGAGTTCTTTTTTAATGACTTTTAAGATTTTAAAAACATCTTTGAGTAGCGACTCTAAATAGGCAATTGTTTCTTTCAACATCTTCAATTCGTCTTCAATCTTATCCCTTTCTAGTCCGGTTAGTCTTTTTAACTGCATATCCAGAATAGCTTGGGATTGAATATCTGAAAGACCAAACTTTTTCATTAATTTTTGCTTGGCTTCTGGTTCGTCTTTTGACTTTTTGATTACTTGAATTACGGCGTCAATATGGTCCAAAGCAATAAGATAACCTTCAAGAATATGAGCGCGGTGTTTGGCTTGAGCGAGTTCGTGTTCCGATCTGTGAATAATAACTTCGACTCGATGTCTGAGGTAATATTCAAAAATTGACTTAATTGATAGGGTTTGTGGGACACCATCGACTAAGGCAACCATATTAATCGGGAAAGAAGTTTGCAGTTCGGTAAACTTGAAAAGATTATTTAAAACTTTTTTATAAGAAGCGTCGCGCTTAAGTTCGATGACGACTCTAATACCATCGCGATCTGATTCATCGCGCAAGTCTGAAATACCAACAATCTTTTTATCAGACACCAACCGAGCAATTTTTTCCACTAAATTAGCCTTATTGACTTGGTATGGTAGTTCGTTGACAATAATAGCCATCTTGCCCTTGCCCATATCTTCGTCTTCAATCTTGGCGCGAACAAGGATTGACCCTCGGCCAGTCGTATAGGCTTGTTTGATTTCGTTGGCTCCATAAATTATGCCACCGGTGGGGAAATCCGGACCTTTGATAAACTCTTGTAACTCATCAACCGTTGCTTCAAAATTCAGTTCATCAATGAAATCTTTAGCCATCAAATCTTTAGTTTTAATATTTTTTGGTTTGCTAACCTTGGCTTTATCAATCATAAAACAGATGGCGTCGACGATCTCGATTAGGTTGTGGGGTGGAATTTTGGTGGCCATACCAACCGCAATACCCTCAGCGCCCATAAGCAATAAGTTGGGCAGTTTGGCTGGTAAATAAGTCGGTTCTTTTAAAGTGGCATCGAAGTTATCTGTCCAGGGAACGGTGTCTTTATCAATATCAAAGAGCAGTTCTTCAGCAATTTTGGCGAGCTTGACTTCGGTATAACGCATGGCCGCTGGTGGATCACCATCAACGGAACCAAAATTACCCTGACCTTTGATCAAAGGATAACGCATAGAAAAATCTTGAGCCATACGAGCAAGAGCATCATAAAGAGCGATATCTCCGTGAGGGTGATATTTACCCAAAACTTCACCGACAACCTTGGCCGATTTAGAAAATCTGGCGCCAGAGGTCAGGCCCAATTTATACATGGCATAAAGAATTCTTCGGTGAACTGGTTTAAGACCATCGCGTACTTCAGGTAGAGCCCGGGCAACGATTACAGTCATGGCATAGTCAAGATAAGCCCGCTTCATTTCTGAAGTAATTTCTACTGATTGAATGTTACTTTTTTGAATATCTTTATCCATAAAATTAAACTAATATTTTTTACTTCATGGCCTTTTTTATTGCCTTAAAAGCCTCATCTTTACCCAAAAAATTTTTTGTTTTTACCCATTTACCTGGTTCTAGTTCTTTATAGTGATTGAAAAAATGTTGAATCTTGTTTTTGGTGGTTTCATCAAGATCACTAATGTCTTCGATATGTTTTAAAAATGGATCCACTTTTTTAGTGGGAACGGCAATAATTTTTGTATCAATTCCCGCCTCATCTTCCATTTCCAACATACCTACTGGTCGGCAAGGAATAACGGTTCCTGGAGCGACCGCTTGGCTGGAAATAACTAAAACATCAACCGGATCGTTATCTTCAGCCTTTGTCTGGGGAACGAAACCATAATTAAAGGGATAGACCATCCCGGTATAGTTAAAACGATCAACCGTAATAAGGCCAGTTTCTTTGTCCAACTCATATTTAATTGCCGAACCTTGAGGAATCTCAATCAGAACATTGACTTCTTCCGGTGGATTTTTACCAGCGGAAAGTTTTTTGATGTCCATATTTTTTTAATTTTAAATTTATAATTTAAAATTTTAAATATCCAGTTTAGCCAATTTAGCGTGACTAACAATGAATTTTTTTCTTGGCGGAACTTCTTCGCCCATAAGCATGGAAAAAACATAATCGGCTTCTTGAGCGTCGGCAACGGCGATCTGTTTTAGGACGCGATTTTTTGGATTCATGGTTGTCTCCCAAAGCTGGTCCGGATTCATTTCTCCCAAACCTTTATAACGTTGAACGTTAATGGTATTAGACTGTTCTTTGCTTAGGATAGCATAGATTTTATTTCTTTCTTCGTCGGAATAAGCATATTGGATTTTTTTACCAGTTTGCAGTTTAAAAAGCGGTGGTTGAGCCACAAACAGATGCCCCTTATCAATAATTGATGGCATATGGCGGAAGAAAAAAGTTAGAATTAGAGTTCTAATATGCTCTCCATCAACATCAGCATCGGTCATGATAACAATTTTGTGATAACGCAACTTGGCATAGTCAATCGTTTCGCCAATACCCATGCCCAAAGCAACCACCATGTCTTTAATTTCTCTAAAACCAAGAACTTTATCTAGGTAGGCTCTTTCGGTGTTAAGGATTTTGCCTCTAAGGGGTAAAATGGCCTGAAAACGGCGATCTCTCCCCTGTTTGGCCGAACCACCGGCTGAATCACCCTCAACTAAGAAAAGTTCTGATAAAATCGGGTCTTTTTCCTGGCAGTCAGCCAGTTTTCCTGGAAGAGAAGCGCCTTCCAAAGCCCCTTTTCGTAAAACTGCCTCTTTGGCAGCTTTAGCGGCCAGTCTGGCTTTTTGGGACATATAAATTTTCTCTAGAATTATCTTGGCTGTCCTAGGATTTTCTTCAAAGTAATTCTCGAGAAAGTCAAAAACCGTTGTTTGAACCAGAGTTTGGATTTCTGAATTACCCAGTTTGGTTTTTGTCTGGCCCTCAAACTGAAGGTTTGTTGAAGGCATCTTGACATAAACGATTGCGGTCAGACCTTCTTTAACATCATCACCGGTAAAGGTTTCTTCACCATTTTTTTCACCAAGTTCTTTTTTGGCATAGTTATTAATCGCCTTAGTAAGAGCAGTACGAAAACCTGTCAGATGAGTTCCTCCTTCATGAGTATTAATAACATTGACAAAAGAACTAACACTTTCATTAATGGAGTCGTTATATTGAATGGCCACCTGAACCTCATTATTCTCATTCTGTTTGTTAATAAAAATCGGTTCGTGTTGTACTTTTTTGCCACGATTAAGATCGGCTAGTAATGAGAGGATCCCGCCGTCAAAATAATAGGCGGTTTTTTCTTCAGTTTTTTGATTAAAGATTTTAATATAAATATTGTTGATGAGGTACGCTCTTTCCTTAGCCTGTTTTTTTAGGACATTAAAGTTTGGTTCAATCGTTTCTTTGAATATTTCCTTATCCGGCAAAAAAGAAACTGCCGTCCCGTTTTTGAAATTAAAACCAAGAATCGATGACTCAACCTTTTTAACTCGGTACTGAGGAACGCCACGCTTGTATTCTTGTCGATAGAGTTTTCCCTCGCGTCTAACCTCGATAATGAAGTGTTCGGAAAGAGCGTTGACAACTGAAGCGCCGACACCGTGAAGACCGCCAGATATCTTATAAGCCCCAACCGCAAACTTTCCTCCGGCATGAAGTTTGGTCATGACGATTTCCAAAGCCGAAACTTTATACTTAGGCATAATTTCGACCGGAATGCCTCGACCATCATCAAAAACCGTCAGATAGTTATTCTTTTGAAAAAAAATATGGATATTATGGCAGAACCCTGCTAAAGCTTCGTCAATGGCATTGTCAACGATCTCGTTTAGACAGTGATTAATACCATACTGAGACGTCGTTCCAATGTACATGGCCGGTCTTTTGCGGACCGGTTCCAATCCTTCGAGAACAACGATTTGCTCAGCTCCGTAATTTAATTTACTATTTTGGGCCATAACTTAAAAAAATTATTTCAACTCAACTTTGGCTCCGGCGGTTTCTAATTTTTTCTTAGCTTCTTCAGCGGCGTCTTTCTTAACATTGGCAACAATTTCTTTAGGAGCAGACTCGACTAATTTTTTAGCATCCATTAATCCTAAGGTTGGAAGAATCTCTCGGACAGCCTTAATAACATTTAATTTATTAGCACCGGCTTGGGTTAAAACAACCGTAAAACTAGTTTTTTCTTCAGCTGGGGCAGCAGCAGCGGCTGCAGGAGCAGCGGCGACCGCAGGCATAGCGGAAACACCAAATTTATCTTCCAAATACTTGGCTAAATCAGCCATTTCAACAACCGTCAAACCTTCGACTTCTTGAGCAATTTTTTGTAATTTTTCTGATAATTTTATATCTGACATTTATAGTTTCACCCCCTCTTAAATAAAAAATTTTAATTTCCAAAATCCAAGTTCCAAACAATAATTAAATAAAATTCAAATGACAAACCTCAAACATCAATCCAAACAACACCAAACACACCCAACACA
>CAZPKD010000033.1:0-2855 GCA_964587115.1 uncultured Gammaproteobacteria bacterium
GTTGTAATGTAATAAATTCGAAAAGTTTGTTTATTCATATAAATAGTTATTTTTTTTGGAAGTTGAAGTTTGGGGTTAATAAGTAAATTAATGAAGTCTACAAAGGCTTTATTTTCTAAAATATTATTTTGATTTATATCTGAACTTTCGGTTGATTGGTCTATAACTGTTACATTTTGTCCAAGTTCAGGATGTTGAGCTAACCATTCAGTAATTTTTTCTCCGGCTTGAGAATTTTTCTGATCAATTGTGTAATCGTTGGTTGTTGGATTATAGCGAACCGTAAAGTCACTGTTTTCGTAATAAATATCAGTTTCAGTTGAAGTTTTTGAATCCTCGCCTTGATTATTATTTGTTGTGTTTGACTTTTCAGAACTACTTCTTTGGTAATTACTTTCAATTGGTGTTGGGGTAAGAGTCTTTGTTCCACTTGTTGTTGGTTTTTTACTCAAAAGCGCCACGATCAAGATAATAATGGCAAGAATAATTCCAGCGGCAACAATTGAAATCCTTAAAGCGCGACTATTCATTTATTTCGTTGACAAAAATTGATAAATCCTTAATAATGAAACTATGGCCAACTTCTTTGATTTTATAAAAAATCCGCAAACAAATGCAAGCGCTCCAACCGATGTAGGCGTAGTTAATTCTGGCATGGCTGTCCCTCAGGCGCCAACACCTAAAAGTCCAACTTTAACGGCTAAGCCACCGGTTCAGTCTACGCCCCAACCCCCTGTCGGGCAGAGCTCTATGGTTGGTACTCCAAAACAACAACAGCTTAATGACATAAAGAACTTAGTTTCCGATCCGAATTTAAAGCCGCCGGTTAAGACTAACGGACAGGCGCCCGTTAGAGCTCCAGCTTCACCCAGTCAAGATAAAAAAAGCGAGATTGACCTAATGACTCATCTAACTCAGCGGGCTAATCGAGTTTTTATGGCTAGTCAAACCAAAGCCAAAGAGCTTAAAGGTCAATTTGTCGACAGCGAACACATTCTTCACGGGCTTTTATCAGACAATGAAATTTATAATCTATTTGTTGAACTTAAGATTCAGCCCCAACTAATTGAAGAGGAACTGGCCAAAATATATAAAAGAGAGGCCTCTAATGGTTTACCTCAATTATCACCACGAGTGAAAAGAATTTTGGATAACTCATTAGTGGTCGCTAGAAAGCTTGGTTTTGAGTTTATTTCACCAGAACACATTCTTTTAGCCTTATATGATGAAGGTGAAGGAGCTGGCGCTCGAATATTAGCCAAACTAGGAGTAAAAAAAGAAGATTTAAATAAAAAAGTAGTCGGTCGCAAAGAAGGTTTGGAAGGGGAGCAACAAGCGGCTCAAAAGAAAAAAAGTGCTTTAGAGGAATTTACGATCGATCTAACCGCCAAAGCCGCTCAAGGACTTTTGGATCCAGTGGTGGAGAGATCAGAAGTAATTGAAAGAGCGATTCATATTCTTTCCCGCCGGACCAAAAATAACCCGGCCCTTGTTGGTGAGGCTGGTGTAGGAAAGACAGCCATTGTTGAAGGTTTGGCACAAAAAATTAGCTCAAAACAAGTACCCGAACCCCTTTTAAACAAAAGAATCCTTCAGCTTGATCTGATGAATATACTTGCCGGAGCATCGCACCGGGGTGATTTTGAGGAAAGGATGAAAAATCTGATTGAAGAGGTTAAAAACAGCCAGGGCCAAATCATCATGTTTATTGATGAGATTCATAATATTGTTGGCGCCGGTGCTTCGGGTGAAGGATCACTTGATGCCTCAAATTTCTTAAAACCAGCCCTAGCTCGAGGTGATATTCAGCTGATTGGCGCCACTACCTTAACAGAGTATCGTCGTTACATTGAAAAAGATCCGGCTTTAGAGCGTCGTTTCCAGCCGGTGATCGTTCCTGAACCGACGGAAGAGCAGGCTATAAAAATGCTTAAAGCCATTAAAGATAAATATGAAGCCTTTCACCGGGTAAAGATACCAGATGAAGCAATCGAGGCGGCGGTAGTTTTGTCTAAACGCTATATAGGAGACCGTTTTTTGCCCGATAAAGCCGTTGATTTAATCGATGAATCAGCGTCAGCGGTAAGACTACCCCTGATTTCTTTGCCCGAGGAAATTACCTCATTACAAACAAGAATTGCCCAACTAACCCAAGAACTGGAAGAGGCTGAAAAAAGAGGCGACAAGGTCAAAGCCCGTATTTTAAGATCAAAAACTGACGAAATTCAGTCAGATTTAAAAGGAAAACAAGAAGAGTACAACTTAAAAAAATCACAAACAACTTCAGCGGTTAGTGTCGATCTAATTAAAGATATTGTTGCTCGCTGGACCGGTATTCCCGTCGCCAAGATTACTTCTTCTGAGATAGAAAGGCTAGCCAATCTGGAAAAAATTATGCACGAGCGGTTGATTAATCAAGAAGCGGCTGTTTCTGCGGTTGCCCAAGCAGTCCGTCGTGGTAAAGCTGGCCTTAAATCAACCAAAAGACCAATTGGCAGTTTTATTTTCTTAGGGCCAACTGGTGTTGGTAAAACCGAGCTGGCAAAAACTTTAGCCGATGTCCTTTTTGGCCAGGAAGAAGCCATGGTTCGTTTCGATATGACCGAATATATGGAAAAACACGAAGTTGCCAAACTTATCGGCGCCCCACCCGGCTATATTGGATACGAAGAAGGGGGTAAGTTAACCGAAGCGGTTCATCGTCGACCTTATTCCGTGGTGCTTTTTGATGAAGTAGAAAAAGCCCATCCCGACATTTTTAATATTCTTTTACAGATTCTTGACGATGGGCGTTTAACTGATAATAAAGGCAAAACAATTTCTTTCAAGAACACGGTTGTTATCTGTACTTCAAA
>CAZPKD010000033.1:2955-7348 GCA_964587115.1 uncultured Gammaproteobacteria bacterium
TAAAAGGGGTTGGTAAACTTCTGGAAGACCAAAACATTGGTTTTGCCTATACAGACAAGGCTGTAAAAGAAATTGTTGAGTCGGGCTTTGATCCTTTGTACGGGGCGCGACCGCTTCGCAGAGCCATTCAAAAATTAGTTGAAAATCCCATCTCCAGCTTAATTATTGAACAAAAAGTTAAACCAACCGATCAAATTCAGGTTGACTTTAAAGACGATAATTTTGTTTTTAATGTCGAAAAAACTGAGTTGGTTAATGAAGATAAAAGCAAGTCAATAAAAAGTTTTGCCTGTCTAAGCTGTAATCACAGTTTTGTTTCTGAGGTTGTCAAAAATACGACCCAAATTTGTCCTAAATGTCAGTCAAAAAAAATTAAAGAAATTGTTGAAGTAAAGAAAAAATGAACTATACGCCAATTAATCCGGAAAAGTTTAAAAAAGACGACGGGTTTTTAAATAATATTTTGCTCATTATGGCAATTATTACTGCCAGCGTTTTGGTAGTTTTACTTTTTGTCTTAATTCAAAAGAAAATAAAAACCAATAATGAAAATACTAATATTGTTCCAACTTTAATGCCATCTCCTAGTCCTGAACCTACGATAGAGGCTATACCAACCGAGACTCTTGAAGCGACTCCTTCTTCAGAAATTGCTACCCCAGAGGCGCAATTGAGTCCAACTATTAATGAATAATTTATTTTCTCAACCAGTTATATTTCTTTTGGAAATCATTCTTATATATGTTCTTTCCAAACAAGCGATTACGGAAACTTTTCATCTATTGAGAGTTTTTTTTAAAAACGATAAGTTTATTTTTAGTCTGGTAACGGTTTTTTTTCTTCCTGGAACATTGATTCACGAGATTGCCCATTTTTTCGGGGCAACCGTTCTGATGCTTCGTGTTCGTGAAGTAAAGATTTTTCCCGAATGGCAAAAAAATTACATAAAGTTGGGCAGTGTCCTTTACGAAAAGAAAGATTTTTTTAGGGGGATTTTAGTCGGGATTGCTCCTTTTTTTGCCGGTTTGTTTTTCTTTTGGGTTTTGGGACAGTTCAGATTATTTCCTAATGAAAATCCTTGGTTAAATATTGTTTTCGGTTATTTAGTTTATGTCGTCTCGTCAACGATGTTTTCCTCACCACAAGATTTGATTGATATTGCTTTTATTATTCCTTTGATATTAATTATCTGGGCAATCGTTTATATTTTTAAAATTGATATTAGTCAGCTATTGACCAATAAAAAATTGCTTGAAAATTTGTTAAACTTTATTAGGGAGATTAATTTTTATCTAATTTTTTCTTTAGCGATTAATTTAAGCACAATTTTGGTTTTTAAAAGTTTGCGTCGATTATTAGAAAGTCATGAAAAATAATTATTTAGCTCAAATAGTTAATGTTGGTGACAATGAGATTAAAGGACCACTTGTTGGAATTACCACCTTAGCTGATGTTGTTAATAGAGTGATTACTCTTGTTGTCCCGATCGGTGGAGTAATTTTACTTTTAGTTTTAATCTGGGGAGGTTACGAATATATGATGTCTGGAGGAGCTCCTGATAAAGTTAAATCGGCTCAGGCCAAACTCACCACGGGCATTATTGGTTTTATTTTGTTAATTACTTCTTATATTTTGGTTAAGGTGATTGCCATGATTTTTGGCATTAGCGGCGGTTTGTTTTAAGATTGAATTTATACTTTCAGAAGACTATAATACCTAATTGACATATGAGAAATAAACCACGATCAATTATTAGTTTGACGAAGACTTTTTGACGTTTTAATTATAACCCCCGACCAAAAAAATCGGGGGATTTTTTTAGACTCGAAATATGTTTTTACATAAAGAACCGCCAATCATAATCTCAATCGGAGGCAGCCTACTTGTTCCTAATGGAGAGATTAATATTAAGTTTTTATCGCGTTTAAATAAGTTTATTCGTGAACAAGTAGCCAAAGGAAGAAGATTCTTTTTAGTGGCCGGTGGAGGAATGATTGCCCGTCGTTATCGTGATGCCGGTAAAGCCGTTGTTGGAACGATGACTGACGAAGATCTTGACTGGTTGGGGATTCACTCAACCAGATTAAACGCCCATCTGCTGCGAACCATTTTCCAAGATATTGCCCATCCCAAGATCATTGATAATTATGATGAAAAGATAATTAGATGGAAGGAGCCTGTGGTAATAGGATCCGGTTGGAAACCGGGGTGGTCGACTGACTATGATGCGGTCGTTTTGGCACGAGATTATAAAGGATCAGTTGTTATTAATCTTTCCGATATTGATTGGATTTATGACAAAGATCCTAATAAAAATAAAGACGCCAAAATTATTAAAAAACTTACCTGGGAAGAAATGGAAAAATTGGTGGGTACAAAATGGAGTCCGGGTATTAATGCTCCCTTTGATCCGGTGGCGGCCCAACTGGCCAAGAAGCTTAATCTGACGGTTATTGTTGCCAATGGAGCTGATTTTAATAATTTGGAAAACATTGTTGAGGGCGAAGCCTTTAAAGGGACAGTAATTATGCCTTTTAATATTGACGCTGGTTTTTATGACCGAGAATATTATGCGGGAAAGAAAGGCGAGTATCGCTTAGGTTATATTGAGTCTTTCTTCGGTAAAATAATTCATAACTTCATAAATTTTTATCGGGCTTTATTAATAAAACTTTTTTTAAATCCTAAAAATTGTCTTGATGTTGGTTGTGGTACGGGCAAATTGGTCAGATGGTTAAAATTTTTTGGGATTGAGGCGAGTGGAATTGAAATTTCCAAAGAAGCCCTGACGATTATTGATACTAATGTTAAGCCATTCATAAAATACGGTGACATTGCCAAAATTCCTTATAAAGGCGAACAGTTTGACTTAGTGGTTAGCTATGATGTTATGGAACATTTGGAAAGATCAAAGATAAGAAAAGCCGCCGAAGAAACCATTAGGGTTTCCCGGAAATATATTCTTCACAAAATTTACACACCGGAAAATCGTTGGATCACCTTAACCCACAAAACCGATTTTTCCCACCTGTCTATCTTTTCAAAAAAATATTGGCAGAATATTTTTTTTACTTCGGGAAATATTTCTATACTACGAGGCTCTTTCTTTAAATTACCATCATTTTTTGAGACAATATTCTTACTTAAGAAAAAAACCAGCGTATGACTTTAAACCAGATTCATCTGAGTAATTTTCGTAATTTTGGCAGAGTTTCTTTTAAGCTTAATCCGTCATTGACAATGGTTATTGGCGATAACGCTCAAGGAAAAACTAACCTTCTGGAAAGCATATATTGTTTAGCTTATGGAGCGGGATTCCGCGAAAGTCGGGAAGAAGAGCTAATCAAAATTAAGGAAAAAGAAACTTTAATTGAGGGAGAATTTTCTTCAGACGATGGAAAAAAAAGCCTACTTATCCTTTTAAGAGATAATCACGGTCAAATTGAAAAAAAATTCTTTATTAATAAAACAAAAAAAGGTTTTTCTTCCTTTCAACAAGAAACAATTAAGGCCATCCTTTTTTCACCAAGTCAGATAGAGATTGTCACCGGGTCGCCTGACGAAAGGCGGGAATACTTTAATAAACTGATTTCTTCATACGATCTTGAATATCGAAAAAAAATTATTTTTTATGAGACGGCCTTACGAAAAAGAAACAAGATTCTTGAGATTCATCACAACGAAGATAGACTGAGAGAAGAGTTGGCCTTTTGGAATGATTACTTAGAAGAACAAGCCGTTTATATTACGAAAAAGAGACAAGAATATGTTGATTTTTTGAACAAAAATCAAAAAATTGATAGCCAGGAATTTTATATTAATTATGAAAAAAATCTTTTGACTAAAAAAAGACTAGTCGATTACTTTTATCAGGAAAAAAAATACCGCAGAACCATCATTGGACCCCAGAAAGATGATTTTATAATCTTTGAGAAGGGTAATTTTGATAAAGATCTCCATCATTTTGGGTCAAGAAGTGAACAGCGCCTGGGTATATTCTGGCTTAAGTTTAATGAGATCAAATATTACCTAGAAAAATTTGATAAGAAACCAATTATTCTTCTTGATGATATTTTTTCCGAGTTGGATCTGAAAAATAAAAAACTCATCCTTCGCTTAATGAGAGATTATCAAACCATTGTCACTACGGCTGAACCAGAACTACTTAGTCTCGCCAAAGACTCAAAGTCAATCATCAAACTCTAATTTGGTAAAATTACTATCTAGGGCCCGCCTTCGCTAAAGCTACGGTGGACTTAAGAAACAGTAAATCTCGTAAACTCGATAACTGTTTCTAAAGGAGACGTCGCATAGTGGACGAGTGCGCCTGTTTCGAAAACAGGTAGGGCCGCAAGGCTCTCGGGGGTTCGAATCCCTCCGTCTCCGCCTTCGC
>CAZPKD010000034.1:0-7099 GCA_964587115.1 uncultured Gammaproteobacteria bacterium
AACAAACAAGTGAAAAACAAAGAAGTTCTTGGTACAGAAAAATCAGTTGAGGTAGACAAACCAATTTCTACCGAAGAAGTTTACAATCGAGGTAAAGCGATTGCTAACGACGTTGTTACTCAATCAGAAAATGTTCTAAGCAATGTTCTTGGTGAGGTAACGAGCTATGTTTCTGGAGTGGCTTCTCAGTCTGCTGAAACTGTCTCCAATTATGTTTTTGATAATACGGTTGGTAATTTTATTAAACAGATTAACAAGCTTCCAAAAGAACAACAAGAAGACATTAAAAGGAATTTATGTCAATAAAGAAAAATCCATTTTTTTGGTTAATCTTAATTTTATTTATTGTTTCACGTTTTTTATTTCTGGCCAAATTCCCATTTTTTTATGACTCGCCCGAGTACCTCAAACACGCACAAGCCGGAGACTATCTAAAAACCTTAGCTACGGTTCATATCCCAGCTCATCCAATCTATCTTTTTCTTATCCAAAAATTCCATCAATGGTTTGGTTTCTTGTCGGTTGGGTTGTCTACGAGCTTAGTTTCAGCTATTTTTGGTTTAGTCGGTTTCGTATCTTTTTACCTTTTGGCACGACGACTTTTTAATAACAAAATTGCTCTTCTTTCTTTGGTACCCTTAATTTTTTTCCCTCATCTTTGGCTAATCCAGACGAACATTCTTCATGAAACAGTGGAACAAGGACTGTTTCTGTTAGGGTTACTTAGTTTTGATATTTATTTAGAGAAGAAAAAAATCGGTTGGCTTCTAGCCTCGATATTTTTTTTTAGTTTGTCAATAATCAATTTTTTGGGAATCATTCTCTGGTATCCAATTATTTTTGGCCTGACATATTTTCGTTCTTATCATTCCAATGTTTTAAAACATTGGAATAGGGGATTGATTGTGGTGATTATAAGCTTGATTTGTGGATTAACAGGATTATATTTGATCTTGTTTTTGGCGGTAAAAAATCCCTGGTATCACTTTAATGAAATTGTTTTTGGTTATGGTACAGGAGGATTATTAACCGATCTATCTTTAATTAATTTACTTAGGGTTTTAAGAAATGATTTTTTGATTTTGATCAACGGATACTCAATCTTTACTTTGCCGATAGTTGCCCTGGTTCTGACGAGACTTTTTTTGGAAAAAAGATATCGAGAAATAATTCTGTTATTGTCTTTTTTTATTCCATTTTTGGTTACCGGTAAGTTTTGGTATGGGGGTTTGTATGGTCGTTATAGTACGATGGTTGCTTATGCTTTTGGGCTTTGTTTTGGCCTGATGCTTTCAAAAAATGCTTACTGGTTGATGATGGCCGGTTCGATCTTATTTTTTATCCCGACTCTTTTAATTTATCAACAAAAACCAATTGCCCTAATTGAAAAAACTATGATTGAAAAAGTCCCCACAGACAAAAAAAATTTATTAATTCTATCAGATTATCAGCGACCCCAACTTTCTTTAACAAATACTTTATATGCCAATGGGAGTTTAAATGATCAAAAAAAATTGGAGAAGGCGATTATGTTGGCTTTTTCCGAAAATAGGCGGGTTTTTATTTCTGAGCAGGCAGTTACTTTTCCTTATTATCAATATGACGGCCAGCAACTTCATATAATCTCCAAAGGCGATGTGAAGAAAAGTTTGTTTAGCTATTTTTTAAAGGATAAAAAACTTATCCCCGTGGTTTCAGATAATAATTATCCCTTACTAACCATCTACGAAATAACCCGCTAAGTCATAAATTTGTCAAGTGAAAAGTTTATCAAGTCTCAACAAACTTGAAGAACTTTATAACTTGATGAACTTTTTTGCTGGTTGAATTTTGAAACTAAATCTGATAATCTTTTACCCATGGAAATTCGATATTTAGGACACGCTTCATTTCTCATTAAAACCAAAGATGCTAAATTAGTCACCGATCCGTTTGATCCAACTATGGTAGGGATGAAATTTCCTAAAACCGACGCTGATGTTGTGACTATTTCTCATCAACATAAAGACCATAATCAGGCCAAAAATGTTGAAGGAGTCCCTTTAATTATCGAGATGCCGGGCGAATATCAAAAAAAAGGGATTAGAGTCACCGGATATCAATCTTTTCATGACAATGTTAAAGGAGCCGAACGAGGCGAAAATATTATTTATAAAATCGAATCAGAAGGACTGGCAATTTTGCATTGTGGTGATCTTGGTTATGTGCCTGAAGATGGATTATTAGATCTTATTGGTGTGGTCGATATTTTAATGGTTCCAGTCGGTAATAACTTTAGTCTTGGGCCTGATCAGGCGGAAACCCTAATTAAAAAAATTGAGCCCTCAATTGTTATTCCCATGCATTTCAACAGTCCGAAACACAATCAAGCTTATTTTTCGAAACTATTGTCAGTTAAGGATTTCTTAAGAAAAATGGGAGCAGAAAACATTAGTCCTTTGCCAAAACTTGTTATTAAAAAAGAAGATATAATTGAAGAAATCAAGGTAGTGTTACTTGAACCATAATATGGCTACTGCAGCTGATGCGATGCGAGTTCCTCCTCAAGACCTGGAAGCGGAGAGATCCGTCCTAGGCGCCATTTTAGTTGACTCAGGATCAATTAATTTAGTGGCCGGGTTTTTAAGGGTTGAATATTTTTATCTACCGGAACATCAGATGATTTATCGGGCCATGCTGACTTTGTTTGAAAAACAAAAACCAATTGATTTGATAACTATCAAAGACGAACTTAAACTCAATGGCAATCTAAAAAAAATTGGCGGGAAGGTTTATTTGTCGGATCTAATAAACACGGTGCCAACTTCCGCTTATATTGAACATTACGGTCAGATAGTCAAAGATCAATATACAAAAAGAAAACTAATTGAGATGTCTTCTCGGATGGTGGAAAAAGCTTTTGATGAAAAAGGGGATGTTAAAAAACTACTTGATCAAGCAGAGGTTGACATATTTGCTTTGTCTCAAGAACATTTACATCGGGACTTTATTGAACTAAAAGAAGTTTTGGCAGAAAGTTTTGAGAGACTAGAGGAGTTTGTTAAAAAAGGATCGCATTTTCGGGGGGTGCCAACTGGTTATACAGACTTAGACAACAAGCTTTCTGGCATGCAAAACTCAAATTTACTTGTTTTAGCGGCTCGCCCTGGTATTGGTAAAACTTCTTTAGCACTGAACATAGCTTTGCATGTGGCCACTAAAGAAAAAGTGCCGGTTGGTTTTTTCTCTTTGGAAATGAGTAAGGAAGAGCTAGTTGATCGTCTTTTAGTCGGGCAGGCCGATATTGATGCTTGGCGTCTTAAGACCGGTCGTCTTTCTGACGATGATTACAAAAAATTAACCGAAGCGATGGGAGAGCTTTCTGAGGCCCCAATATATATAGATGACACACCGGGTATTTCAATTTTGGAAATGCGGACTAAAGCAAGAAAATTAAAGGTAGAAAAAAATATTCATTTCTTAGTCATGGATTATTTACAGCTGGCCGACTCAGGAAAAAGGTTTGATTCACGCGTTCAAGAGGTTTCCTTTGTTTCCCAAGGTTTAAAAAATCTGGCTCGTGAACTAAAGATTCCGGTTTTAGCTATCTCCCAGCTTTCCAGAGCCGTCGAGCAAAGAGGAACCAAAAGACCACAACTGGCCGATCTTAGAGAATCCGGCGCTATCGAACAGGATGCCGATGTTGTTATGTTCATTTATCAAGAAGAAGAAGGCGAGGACCTTCTTGATCAGACAAAGAGAATGGTTAAGCTTAATATTGCCAAGCACAGAAACGGTCCGACAGGGGATATAGACTTGATGTTCCGCGGCGACCGCGTTAAATTTTATAGTGTTGAAAAATAACCTCAGAATAATAAACGATTTAAATCCTATTTATGATTAGTAAATATTTTTTCATGAAGAGGGTAAAGAAGCACAAAAAACTTTCCAATAAGATAACCTAGAACAGCTCCGACAGCAATATCTAAAAAATAATGACAGCCTAAATAAATCCTAGAGAGAGTAATTACAAACGACAAAAGGTAATAATAATGCTTTCTTTTTTTATCAAAACCTGACAAAACCGCCGCCGCCGAAAAAGCGGTAGCGGCATGGCCAGAGGGAAAAGAAAAGTCTCTAGGACAAACGTCGTTGGTAACTAAATTTTTTTGGATAAATGAGCTTGGTCTTGGTCTTTGGACAATGTTTTTTAACCCATAGTTTATAAAAACTGCCGAGGTGCTGAAAGCAAGGATAAAAAAAACGACAAACCAATGATTTTTCCACTCTTCAAAAATAACCAAAAATAAAATAATTAATATCCAGATAAAAATGGAGTCACCCTGAAGAGAAAAAAAAGAAAAAAAATAATCAAAAAAACGGTTGTGAGGAATGATTTGGTTGAATCCATTGGTAAAAAAAAGATCAATCGAACGTAAAAAAATCATATCTTTTGATTATACCTGATAAGAAAAAATAGAATTAACCCCTTTTTTGACAATCTGTTTTTTTGTTAGTGACTTAATCGGATAAAAATAAGAAACAAAATGAACATTTGAAAGTTGTTTTCTAACGTTTTTTGCTATTTTTTCAATTAACCATGGAGAGGCATATAAATATATTGTGTGATGAGCTGTTTGTGACGAATCAAACTTAAGCTTAAATAAATCGGTCCAAACAATTTTAATATTGTTTCGATTAGGATTTAACCAGCGTTTAATATTTAAAACTGTAATCAGGAGTGGGTTAATTTCTACGGCAATAAACCTGGTGTTTAATCCTTTCTGAAAAGCCTTTTTAGCCGCCTCGAAAATAACAATTCCGTCTCCCGCACCAAGATCAATAACTGTTTGGTTGTTGGCTAATTTTAAAGATTTAATAATTAAAGAAAGATCTTTTTTATTGCTGGGATAATAAGGAATAGGTGGGAATTTTTGAAAAGCAAAAGTAATTATGACAAAAAACGTAAGGACAAGATAAATATTACCCCAAAAGTCATTTAATGATTATACTCTGCCAAGAGCATCTTTAACATCATTTTCAGCATCTGGGGCTTTACAAATAACCGGGGGAATATCTTCTGGGACATCAACTTCCTTGGGAAAAACCCAAGTAAAGACCTGATCGTGAGAGTCAACTCTATTTAAAGCCTTATTTAATTCTTCCAGAGTCAAACCATATTCTTTTTCATATCTTTGGGATTGTTCGATGGTAAAATGATGACCAAGCGGAAGTTCGCGTCGGTGTTGTCTTCTTCCAAAATATCTTTTTACCCAATTATTTTTTTCTTCTGAACTCATGCCTTCAGTTGATTCGGTTTCAACAGAATGAGGTTCACATAGAAAATTTTTCAGATAAGAAAGAATAATTGTTTCCCACCAAATCAAAGTCTCATGATCAATTCTTAGATTGGCGCCATCTTCTGCTTTTAGATTGAAATTTACATCCAGTGCTAAGGGAACTGTGTAATTACCAATCAAAAGGGAAATTTTTGCGAAAGCTCTTTTTCCGGGTTGGAAAATAATAGACTTGATGGCACTGATACTATCATCAGTAATGATTTTATCGCCCCGCGGATGAAAACCATAAAGAAAAGGCATATTTCTCAAATCTGTTTTTTTCTTTTGGTTAAGACCTTCAAGAGATTTTTTCTTTTCTTCTTCTAATTTTAAGGGACGAACATAAGTGAGGACATCTTTTATGACAAAAGGATTTTCTATTTTTTTGCCTTTAGTTTGAGTGAGGACCGCAGATAAAAATTCAGACGTCATTAATTCTGTGTCGTTTTTCATAGAGAAGACATCTCTTATGCTGTCGTCTTGTGGAAGAGTTAGGGCAATTAATGGATATTTTATTTTCCCATTATTAAGAAAAAATTCTGAAAAACGAGATGCATACAAACGTCGTAATCCATTTGGTCTCACCATTATATTTTGGGGAAAGGGGATCTCTGACTCTGGGATCAAATAATCATTGATCTGATTTTCTTCGTCGCCAAGAGTGTTTTCGATTATTTGTCTATCTTCATAAAATTCTGTTAATTGCTCAAGTCGGCCAGGATAGTTCTCTTTCAGCTCTTTAAGAGCGTTGGTTAGTTCTAATTGATAATCAGGATACTTTTCTAACATTTCGTTTATTACTTTACTATAGTATTTGTTATCTTTATCAATCATCATTTCTAACAGGCTGCCGGTGTAGTCTAATAAAATATATTTTGACAACAAGTCTTCATCACTTGAGACACTACAAGAAATATATTTTTTTGTTTGATCGTCTTCAGGTTTCAATATCGGCGATCGATAAGTTATGATGTTATAAAACTCCGTATCAGCTCTTAATGTTTTTTTTGAAAGCGCTGAAATAGCTAGATTATTTATTAAATAAACTATTTCCTCTTTTGTTTTGCTTCCTTCAACCAAACCCCGAAGAATAATTTCTGAGGTAGTTTTTAGATCTGTCTGAGCCTTTTTCTCATAATCTGGAGTAGATGTTTTTAAATCCACGTCTTGTATATAAAGCTCAAAAAGACTATTAATATGTTCTTCATTAAAGTTAATTTTTTTTGTTTGTTTGGTGGAAATCTTTGGATAAGTCTCTGACAGAGATGATATAAACTGTTCGCACCGATCTGTGAATTCAGGATTATCTACTTGAAATTTTCTTATGGTTTTATAGAAGGTTATTAATCTTTTGCTATTGCCAATTAGGTCGTTGACGACATTATTTAGATATGGTTGTTTATTTTTTTCGTCTAATCTTTCAAAGCCAAATAAGCTATGAAGTGGGTAGGTTTGCATAAGGCCTTCTTGAGTGGCAAAAACCGTATCCAACGGGGTAGCTTCACGACTAGTTGGTTTTATTAATTTTCTACAGTCATTTCTATAAGTGACTCCTTCGGGCGTCATAAGAAGTTATTATAGCATAGCAAAGCCAAAAGATTGATAAGTGGGCAAGGGGGGAGTCGAACCCCCATGAGGTTGCCCTCATAGGTTTTTGAGACCTACGCGTCTGCCATTCCGCCACTCGCCCTACAAGTTTTTAAATCACGTCTGCTCCCGCCTTTGGCGGGATTAACTGAGAGTAATCCGCACTTCGTGACGGAAACTCTCAGTTGAACATT
>CAZPKD010000035.1:0-6576 GCA_964587115.1 uncultured Gammaproteobacteria bacterium
AGCAAATATTGCTAAAAGGTAAATTCTGACTTTTGGAAGTTCCTTTTTTAAATAAACATATTCTTCCCACGATCTTAATCCATCAATAATCACGACTGAGTTTCCTTTTAAGGCTTCCTCAATTCTCTTCTCATTTAAAATAGCAAAAGCTTCACGACCATACTGTTTGCGCCATTCTTCTCTAATCTTTTTGTGGGTTTCTTCGTTGTGGTCCAGATGGTTTTTGTCAACGTAGTCATTGAGAGCTTTACCAAAAGAAACCACCGGTAAATTTTTCTTGGCGTAGTATTCGGCAGCGGCCGTCTTACCAGCTCCTGGTAAACCAACAATAGCAATGATTGATTTTTGTTTCTTCTCCCAGATCCTTACCTGATTTTTTATTAATTGCTTACCAAGACTTTTTAGAATTTCTTGATTAACTTCTTCAATCGAAAGTTTAGCATCAATGGTCACTAATAATTTTTGTTTACGATAATATTCGATTACGGGAACCGTCAGTTTTTTGTACAGCTCGATTCTTTTTTTGAGAGCGAGTAAGGTTTCATCACCACGACCCTCGTCATGTCGATATAGTAATCGCCAAAGAGCGTCTTTATCAGCGATATCAAAATAAATAACCTTATCAACATTATTAATAAACTTCTTTGCCTGTTCAACGGTTCTTGGAAAACCATCAAGAATATAACCACGCTTGTATTCTGGTCTCGACAAATAGCTATTAACGATCTCAATTGTCTTTTCGTCGGGAATAAGAACTCCTATGTTAATGGTTTCTTTTATGTAACGACCCAGTTGGGTTTTTTCTTTAGCAATCTGTCTAAAAATATGTCCCGTCGACAAATAAGGAATGTTTAATTGTTTTGAAAGTAAATTACCTTGGGTTGATTTTCCTGCCCCTTGAATTCCGATTAAAACAATTTTCATATTATTTTAAATTAATATTAACCAAGTTTCTTTTTTTCTTTATGGTCAGTATGTTTACGACACTTCGCACAAAATTTTTTTATTTTGAGATTACTAGTGCTATTAATCTTGTTTTTTTCCGTCACATAATTTTGATTACCGCAAATACTGCAGGTCAATCCTATTAAAACTCGAGAACCTCTTTTAGCCATAGTATTAAAATTTAACTTTTAAAACGATCATAACTTTTCATAACTAACTGCGCTTCAACCATTTTAAAGGTTTCCAAGATAACCGAGACAACAATTAAAATCCCAGTTCCACCAATCATCAGATTACTAATTCCGGTTATTTTAGAAATAATTGCCGGCATAATTGCTATTAATCCTAGAAAAATTGCGCCTACGGTGGTAATTCGATAAAGAATTTTTTCAAGATATTCTTTGGTCGCCTGTCCTGGTCGAATTCCGGGAATAAAACCACCATATTTTTGTATTTCTTCGGCGATTTTTTGAGGGTTAAAAACAATAATTGTATAAAAATAGGTAAATCCTATCACTAAAACAAAGTAGAAAAAATTATAAAAGAAGCCTGATGGCGAAAATAGTTTAATTAAAAACTGGGCTACTCCAGCAATAGTTTTATTTTTATTGTAGGCAAAAAAATTACCGATTAACTGTGGCGCCAGGACAAAAGAAACGGCAAAAATGATTGGAATTACTCCCGCCTGATTTAATTTTAAGGGCAGATAATTGGTTGCCCCCTGATAGACACGATTACCTTTAATCCTTTTGGCATAATAAACCGGAATTTTTCTTACGGCCTCATTAATAAAAACAACTGCCGTAACCACAAAGATCGACAAAACCAAAAAAATAATCACATTAAAAATTAATTCAGAATTAATTACTGCCGCCGTTTTACCAATGGTAACTGGCAGTCGACCAACAATACCGGCAAAAATTAATAATGAAATACCATTACCAAGACCGTATTCCGAGATTAATTCTCCAAACCAAACCAAAATAAATGTCCCGGCCGCCAATGTAAGGACAAACGATATAAACTGTAATGGCGTTAAGAAACCAATAATCTTTTGATTTTTTAATAAGGCATAAATTCCAATTGTCTGAACGATGGTTAAAGGAACAGTTAGAAATCTGGTGTATTGATTAATCTTATATCGGCCATATTCACCTTCTTTGGCTAACTGTTCAAGATTGGGAAAGATCACTTGTAAGAGCTGTAAAACAATTGACGCATTGATATACGGATTAAGACCAAGCGCCATAACAGAAAAATTAACCAGGGTTCCTCCAGAAAAAATATCAAGTAATGATAAAAATTGACTCTGGGAAAATAAAACTTTAAGTTTGGTCAGATCAATCACCGGAACCGGTAGAAAAGCAAAAAATCGAAAGGCTAAAAAAATAAATAAAGTAAAAATTATTTTCGCCTTTAATTGAGGATCCCGAAAAAGAAGCTTTGCCTTTTCTATAATTTCTTTCATGACACCACTGAACTTCCCATTTTCTCGACTATTTTTTTACCAGTCCGAGAGCAGGGAATTTTTATAATTAATTTCTTTTGTAGTTTTCCTTTATTTAGAAGTTTAACACCAAAAACCTTAGCTTTGTCACTAATCAGTCCTTTTTCAATTAAAGTATCAACGGTTACTGTCTCACCGTCTTTAAATTGGTTTAGAACTGAAAAGTCAATGATTAAGGGCTTTTTTTTGAATGGTTTATTAATTCCTTTTCCTCTCAATAAAGGAAATCTTTTGACAAGGCGGGCTTGACCACCTTCAAAGTGTAAAGGGATGCTTTCTCTTCCTTTTTGGTGCCTGGTGATACCTCGTCCAGCCTTAGACTTACCACTCCCTAAACCACGTCCCAATCTCTTTTTTTTCCTGGCCACTAAGGTTGGTAAATTGGATAAAAAGTTATTCATTATTAGTCTTGGGTAATTTTTTAAACATTTTTAACGCCTCGATAACCGCGTAAGAGTTAACCACTTGATTTCTTGATCCATAAATCTTGCCAGAAGCATTATTAACACCGGCTAAGTTTAAAATTATTCTTGCTACGCTGCCGACCTTAAGACCGGTTCCCTCTGGAGCTGGTTTTAACAAAATTCTGGCGGCTTTATATTTTATTTTTACCTGATGAGGGATTGTGTTGTTGCGGGTTGGTACTTTAATAAAATGTTTTTTAGCATAACTAATCGCTTTCTGAATCGCTGGTGGAACCTCAAGACCTCTCCCTAAACCTATACCAACTTGCCCCTTTTTATCACCAACGACTACAAGAGCAGAAAACGTCACATAATTACCTCCAGGGATTTTCTTGGAAACCCTTCTTATTAAAACAACTTTTTCTTCATATTTTTTATCTTCTGGCGACTGATTTCTTGGGTTTTGTCTAAATCTTCTTTGATCGTTTGTTCTTGGATATCTATTGTTTTCCATAAATTTATTTATAAAATAATTCCTCCCTCTCGCAAACCATCGGCAACTGCTTTAACTCTACCATGATAAAGATAATAATTACGGTCAAAAACAACCTTAGCTATACCTTTGGCCTTAAGCAATTCCGCTGCTTTTAAACCGACAAGTTTGGCGGTCTCGGTTTTTTTAACCTTGGCTTGATTTTTGTCTTTTTTAAGATGTAAAGACGAAAAGGTCAAAATGGTTTTCTTCTCCTGATCGTCAATTGCCTGAATATAAATATTCTTATTAGATCTAAAGACACTAATTCTTGGCCGTTCCTTTGATCCATTAATTTTAGATCTGACTCTTTTTTTTGTTCGAAGCCTTTTATTGGCAAGATTAATTTTTTTCATAAGATTTGTTACGCGGCAGCCGCTCCTCCCTCTGCTCCCTTAGCCTTTTTTCCTGGCTTAATTCTTAATTTTTCTCCTTCATATTTAATACCCTTACCTTTATAGGCATCGGGTTTCTTTAGTATCTTAATCTGATAAGCAATTTCGCCAACTCTTTGTTTGTCAGGACCGGAAACAATTACTTTATTATTTCCTTCTACTCCGAACTTAACTCCCGAGGTTTTCTTAAAAACTACCGGATGACTATAACCAAGCTTAAAAGTAAGATCTTCTCCTTGGAGCTTAACGTTATAACCTGTTCCAGAAACTTCAAGTCTTTTGGTCCATGGTTTATCAACCCCGACAACCGCGTTGGCAATCAGTTGTCTAAATAAACCATGCCAACTTTTAACTTTTTTACTTTCGTTAACTCTTTTTAAGGTTAGTTTATTCTGTTCTTTGACAATGCTTAGTTCGGCCGGTAAATCAATTTTTAGTTCGCCTTCTTTCCCTTTAACAATAACCGTCGATTTATCAATCGTTAAAGTTACTGTTGTGGGAACCTCAATGGCTTTTTCACCTATTTTTGACATATGATTACCAAAGACTAAATAATAACTCCCCCCCTATTTTTTGTTGGGTGTGTTTGGTTTTTTTGTTATCGAGCCTCTTTATTGGTCAAAACTCCTTTTGGAGTTGACAAAATCGAATAGCCAAAACCGTTTAAAATCGGTTTTAAGTCTTTATAAGAAACATATTGTCTTTGCCCTGGCCGAGAAAAAATTTCCACATCTTTTATAGCCGGTTCTTCATCTTGATATAGAAGTTCAATGTCAATCGTTTGAATTTTTTCCCCTTTAAACTTAAAGTCCTTAATAAAACCTAAACTTTTTAGTTTCTTTAAAATTTCTACTCTAAACTTAGAATAAGGAGAAATAACCATCTCTTTGTGAGACATGTATCCGTTTTTGATTCTGATAATTAGATCAATAAATGAGTTTTTCATAAGATTATGTCGCTTCAACAACTTTCTTGGTAACCTTACCATGACTTCTAAAAGTCCGTGTCGGTGAAAATTCTCCCAATCGATGACCGATCATTGCTTCGGTAACAAATATTTCGATAAACTTTCTTCCGTTATGAATTCCAAATTTGTGACCCACAAATTCCGGAGCTACTTGACAATCACGCGACCAGGTTTTGATGGCTGATCGATCACTGCCACTTTTTTGCCTCATAACCTTCTTCATTAATTTAGGATCGATGTACGGACCTTTTTTTATTGATCGGCTCATAATATTACCAAGAAATTTTTCTAACTCCAGGAATTTCTCCTTTTAATGCTTTTTCTCTAAAGCATAGACGGCACATACCAAACCTTCTAATATAAGATCTGGACCGTCCACAGAATGGACAACGATTACGATATCTAATCTGATACTTTTGTTTTTTCAGAAATTTAACTTCATCCGATGTTTTAGCCATAAATTATTGTTTTTTAAAAGGAACTCCTAATAGTTCAAATAATTTCTTTCCTTTTTCTTTATTTCTAGCGTTGGTAACTAAAGTTACCTCTAAACCTCTTGACCGATCAATTTTATCAAAGTCAATTTCTGGAAAAATCGTTTGTTCAGGAAACCCCAAATTAAGATTACCATTCTGGTCAACGTTCTTATCGGCAATTCCTCGAAAATCTTTTATACGAGGAATAACAATCTTAATCAATTTTTCCAAAAAAGAATACATTTTTTCATTTCTTAAAGTCACCTTAACCCCGATAGCCAATCCTTTTCTTATTTTAAAGGCAGAAACTGATTTTTTGGCTTTAGTAATAACTGGTTTTTGTCCAGCAATTAAACCTAACTGTTCTTGAATTTTTTCCAAAACTCCTTTACTGTCAACCGCTTCTCCCGCCCCAACGTTAATCACCACTTTAGTTACTTTGGGTAAAGCCATAACATTCTTTATCTTTAGCTCCTCCATTAGCTTTTTCCTAATGTCTTGATTGTAATAATCTCTAAAATTCATACGATTTATATTTTGCTTTTACACTTTTTGCAAACTCTTAACTTTCTGTTTTTATCAATTTGAAACCCAACCCTAGTTGCTTTACCACATTTTGGACAAATTAGCATCAGTTTAGAAAAACTAATTGGTCTTGGCAACTCAACTTTACCTCCTTGAGGCATTTTTTCATTTTTTTTAATATGCTTTTTATAAATATTTATTCCAGGAATTAAGACACGACCGGTTTTTGAATAGACGCGTTCGACTACCCCTTTTCGCCCTTTGTCTTTTCCATAAATAATTTTTACCTTATCGTTTTTTTTGATTTTCATATTAATATATTTCCTCAGCCAAACTGGCAATTTTAGAAAAACCCGCATCCTTAACTTCTTTGGCGATTGGTCCAAAAACACGAGTTCCTTTTGGATCCTTTACCTCTTTACTGGCTAAAATAACACAAGCGTTGTCATCAAATCTGATATAACTACCATCCTTGCGTCTTTTTTCTTTTCTTGTTCTAACGATAACCGCTTGCAGAATTTCACTTTTTTTAACCTGCCCAAAAGGAATCGCTTCCTTAACGACCACATTAATGACTTCGCCAATATACGCGTAATGACGATTGCCTTTTTTTCCCATACCAATCATTGAAGCTTTTTTTGCTCCAGTGTTGTCAGCCACATTTAACATACTTCTTAATTGCAACATACTTATTTACTTTCTTGCTTGGAAATAATAATAAAATGCTTATCTTTTGATATTGGCCTAGTTTCTCTAATTTTTACTAAATCGTTTTGCTTAATCTTCATATCTTCATAATGAACTTTGAATTTCTTGTGTTGGAGA
>CAZPKD010000036.1:0-6480 GCA_964587115.1 uncultured Gammaproteobacteria bacterium
ATCTTTTGCCGTTCGAACGGTTTTTCTGTTGATCTAAGACTGTTTGTAAGTTCACGAATATCTAGTCTTAATTCTGCTAAATTTTTCATACTGTGCGTTTTATTGTCCTTACCATCAACCTTTTCGGTAAGAATTAATTTAGCACGATATAAAGGCAAAATGTCTTTATTAAATTTTTTTAATTCGGTTGAGCTCATCTCTTGAAAAAGATTGAGATAATCCGAATAGATGCTAGGAGCAATATCGATAATATCTCTTGAAGAATTGTAAAAGTTGGTCCTATCTTCATTTGACCATTTTTCTTTTAAAAACCTTTCTTCCATCGTTTTAAAACCTTGAAATATTTCACTTTTCGTTCGCTCAGCTGTTGTTTCTTTATTGAAAGCGTCGTTTACGCTATTGATCAGGTTCCCTAGCGAGCCAATTTGAGTCAAAGGACCAGCTCCTTGATAATTAATTAATTTTGGCACCATTAGTAAAGAAAGAGGCGTGTCCTGCGGATTTTCACTACTTAAATAGTCTTGCCAATTTTTATTTAAATTAAATAAACAAAAATTTTTGGTTTCTTGGCTTTGAAAAATAGTATTAATTTTTGCCTGATTTTCGTCCCTAAGATGAAATAGGCCAATATTTGGTCCGTTAACGCCTATAAACGCTGAGAGAATGACTTGCCAATTATCACTGTTTATTTCAAGTGGAGCTTCGGGTAAAGACAAAGATTCAAATATGCGATCTGCTTGTCTCTCAGTTATCTCGCTTATAATTTTTATTGCTGATCTTTTATCTTCAGGACGGCTAGCAAAAAGTCCTTGACCAAGTATGAGGTCGTTTAATGGATCAATAGCGGTTATTCCTTCTTTTGATAATTTGCTTAATGCTTTCGTAAATAGATGCGCTTCTTCTTCGGTTAGACGAGAGTTCTCAACCACATCAATTATTTCTTCTGAACAAAGGACACTGAGAATATCAGTACTTTTGGTTTTGAGCATTTCTTGAGCCAAATAAGATAGACGTTTAAGTTTGTTAATAGATAAAAGATTTTTGTCATCGGATAAATTTTTGTTTAAAACTAATTCTTTACAAACCGTTCTTGTAGCTGAATCGAGCCAGTAGTCAGAAACCAAAAGATTCCTATTTTTGTGGGGGATTCCTAAAACATGTAATTTCTCTAGGTCGGTTTTGAGAAAATTGCCCTCATTTTCTGGTAGTTTTCCCTTATCTATAAGTAAACGAATCATTATTGAGCTTGACAATGCTTCTCCGGCTAGCTCCCTTAACTTAGGGTCAAGATCTTGGTCGTTAAGTATCCGTAGTGAAAATTCATCAGCCATATTTCTAATCTCAGGATGCTGAGATTGTTCTGTAAAATTCCATTTTTTTAACACAGGTCTGGCCTTTTTTAACTCAGGGTATTTTTTTTCTGCTTCATCGAGTATTTGTGGCCAGTTTGACTGTTCCGCTAAAAAAGTCAGCTTTCTATTAGCATGGCAAATGTTATATCGATCCCTTTCAGTAGCGGCAATAATAACCAAATTTCTAACCGTATCTGGATTAGGATAATAACTCAATGCGTCTATAAAACCACCCTCTGTGTCGGTCAAACTTTCTTCCATTGCTAGAGAGTAAATATTGTGGTCAAGTTTTTCAAATTCGTCGATAAAAACCCTCGGCAAAATACCTGAACTTTCCGCTGCCCTCATCCATGAAAAGAGATGATGAAATTCGTACGGTCCAGTTATTTCTTCAGCCTTAATGGGTGCTAATTCGGGTTCTATAATTTCCTGAGAACCCACATAATGGCTTTTAAAGCTATTAACTTCGGAGATCATAACGTTAACATCTCTTTTCTCTATGCCCGTTCCTTCCAGTCTCAACTGTTCAGCTATATTTTTTAAATCTAAGTCAACTACAAGACCGTGCCTTAACAAACGTGAAATATATTTTTTATCAGCTCCTCCATCTAACAAGTCCTTCTTATGATCTCTAATTTCCCAAAAACCCCCTTCAAAAGTAAAAAAATTGTCCAGTTTGGTTTTTATTTCTTGTCGATCATCTTTAGATAATTCATCAATATCTAATGATTTTCTAAAAACTGATAAAAATTCTCTTTGATTTTTTTTATTAATTTTTGAACCCCTTTCCTTTTGCAACGACTCTACTTTAGGTTCAATAAACTTTTTAATTAAATTTTCCCTCATCTCTCCCAAAAATAATTTATCTTTTAATGCCTCTTCAACAAATTTGAGACAGTCTGATTTTATCTCTTGAAGACCACTTTTTATCTCGTTTGATAAAGCTTTCTGTCTTTTTTCGTCAACTAGTTTAGTTATTCTTTGTAACTCTTTTTCTTTAGCTTTAATTGTTATCTTTTGATTTTCAAGATTGATCTTTTGCTCCTCTAAATCGGTCTTTTGCGTTCTTAATGTAAAAGATTTTAAGGACGAAAACGTTTTTTTTAGTCCTGGCTGATTATTTATTATCTCTAGTTTATTATCAATCTGATTAATTTGGTCCCTAAGCCCGTCAATTTTTACCTCTAAACCGGCACTCGCAGTAGAATATTCTTGACCTAAAGCTTTGGCATTAATCTTAATATCTTGACTTTCCAATAAATATTGCGTGTTGGTTATACCCTCTTTTTTATTAAGTTGATCAATCTGTTGATCCAACTCTGGCAAGGTAACTAATTTATCATCGGAAAGATTTTGGTCATCTATCCTAACTGTATCTAAAAATGTGTTTATCCTATTTTGGACATCTCCAATACTGCTCTTTAGTCCTTGATAGCGATTGACTATACTTGATTTGTTTTCTATCTTTTTTATTTCATTTTGATCATTTATTTGTGGAGTTAATTCTTGTTTTTGACTTTGAAGGGTTTCTTGACTTTCGGCCATATAAAAATTATGACAAAATAGCTGCTTTTGTCAATGATAGATCGTTAAAAATCTTGCTACAATGAAAATAATGGGTAATTTTTTTGAAGAAAAAAAAGTCCGGATTGTTGTTTCATTAGTCCTTGGTTTTGGACTGACATTTTTTGTTTCTAATTTCCTCGGTACCAAAGTTCCCAATCGACCGACTGAAATTGTCCAACGAATAAATCAATCAATCTTTTCTATTCCCAAATTGTTTTCAAAAATAAATTTTAAACTTGCAAGTTTTTCCGTGCCAACATCAACACCAATAGATATCGCTAAAAAAACTGTCCCAACCATGGAATTTGGCAGCCCTCCACCAACCAACCCTATTACGCCGACAATTCCATCATTTTTTAATGTTACAACCAGTCCTCTTCCCATAAGCAGTCTTGTCCCAACCGTAGTCAAACCACCAACCAACACCCCAAAACCAACCGCTGTACCACCAACGTCAACTCCAGAAATTGTCATTGGTCTTACCCGGCCTGGAAAAAATCGCGATGAAGTAGCCCAGATTGCCGGACAACTAACCTGCGTTCCACCAGCCCTTATTAAAGCTATAAACGACATCGAAACTCTTAATTTTCAGACAAAAGTCAGTTCATTTTTTAGTCTCGCCAATACTTATGGCTGGTGGAAAAAAACAGAAGTTGACAGCTCCAAACTTTGCGCTGCCTATGCTTATAATACCTGTACTGGGGCCATTCCTTCAGACAGTAACTCAGCTGGTTGGCAGTGTAGACCCAACCAACCCGGTCTTTGTTCGTCAGATATAAAGATTATGGGGTCAATGCAGCTTAGTCAATGGGCACAAGACACTCTGTTTGCCAAAGCCAAAGCAATTATGAAACAAGACACAATTGACCGGCGGGTGACCTTTGACGCTTTTGTAATCGCTGCTTTATATTTCAAAAATACCAGTTTCTATAAAGGAAGCGATTGTAATATTTGGCCGTTAAAAAATATTGTCAAAGCCGCTTGTAAATATCAAGGTAGGTGTCAAAATACCTATGTCAGCGGCAACTCTGTCAACTACTGTCAAGTTGTTTGTGAAAAATATAATCAATATGCCGGCACTAATTATAACTGTTCAACCGCCAGCAGTCTTGTCAGTAATGACGGCAAATGTGATTTTTAATTTACGATAAAATAAAATTATGGAACCGATCCCCTTACATGAAGCAGACCCACCCAATCCTCAAGATGCAATTATGGAAAAAACCAAAAAAATATTAATTATGGTTTTAGTAGGCTTGTTTATTCTTTTTTTTCTTGTTTTGATCGCCTATTTATTGCGAAAACTGGCCATTGACCAAGCGCAAAAAAAAGAACTGGAAAAACAGGCTCAATACAAAACCATCCAACCCTCACCAGTTCAAAATCTAAACAAAGTAACCGCGGCACCAACCTTAAATCTAGGTTTCCAACAGATACTTAACGAGGGCTGCCATCAACTAACTGAAAATCAAAACATTTCATCTGTGATTGACATTAACCGATTACCGATTATTATTGACGACAATCTTTTACAGTCTGTTAACTATGTTTCTGGTTCTAATGTTTACTGTTACGGAACCGGTGACAGCACTCGTTATGTAGAGATTGATTTAAAAGACCGTCAAAAGATTCGGCTTTATGACAAAAATTCAAAAGAAGACGGTCACGGCGGTTCGCCCTTTTTAGGGCTTTATGGCCTAATGGCTAAAAATTCGGGTGACACTAAAATCAACGCTTATCTTTCTATCGCTGAAGAGGCAACTTCAATAAAAAAAATTAGTCTGATACTACGAGGACAAAAAACTATTTACCTTAATAAAAATGAAGAAATTTATATTAACTTTGAAGAAACAGGAATAGCTGCGGGAAACAACCAACTGATGACCATCTTGGATAAATATTCAGTTCCTTCAGAAGAATATCCTGGTGAAAAGGAACTCCAAAACTATAACGGAGCTCAAACCGAAGCGGTTAGTTATTTTTTTAAAGACCTAAATAATCTTGGTCCAAAGATCAGTCAAACAATTAAAATCATCGAAGATCTGTTGAATCAAATTGGCGGTGATCCGAAAAAACAAGAGAGAAGCCAAATTACTCCTACTTTAAGTGCGGATCTCCCCGGAGCACCAACTAAGACTGAGATGGCGAGTCTTTTTCCCAACCAACTTGATGTCCAAAATTTTGTTGTTTTGCCAGTGAACATTAATAGTAATAAAGTTTTTCTTATTAAAGGAGTTGACGACAATCAGGCTGGCATCCCCTATTTTATTATCTACGATAACACCTCAAAAAAAACTCTTTATCAATCAACCAGCCAGATTTATTTAAATTCAAGCTCACAAATGGTTGATTTACAAACTAATCAGGATATAAAAATATCTCTGAATTATTATGGTTATTCTCTAACCGAATTTATTGGTTACAACGAAACAGTTCAGCAGTTTGCTCCTAAAAACCTTCAGCATCGGGATGAGATAGTAAAAACATTGGCCAATATTAACCAAAAATCCAGCTGTCAGATTGTTAAAAACGGCCCTCAAGTGTTAATGATCGATATTAAAAATCAGTATGGAGAAAATCAGGCTTGTCTTAATGGAATAACCGTTAAAGAATACTTTAGAATCAAGGCGTTAGTGGAATCGATACTTCAAGGGAAAGATCTCTCAATCATTGACTGAATAAATTCCAAATCACAAATTACAAATCACAAACAATATCCAAATTACAATCATTAAGCATTAAAACGTTTGTTAATTGTTTATTGTGATTTGTTTGGAACTTGTAATTTGGAACATGTAATTTTTTAAGAAGAGTTGGTTAGTTTCCACCACTTGACATATATTGCCCAGAAACGGATCGAGGAAAATAAGGAAAAAACAAACCCAGGAAATCCGTCCATAAACCCTTTATGACGAAAATAAGTCTTTAAAAACCACCAGGTTGGTTTACAAAAAAAATAGCCAAAAAATGACAGTTTTTTGCCCTTCTTATGCAGGTTTTCTGCCTCGAAGGTAGTATACCGGTTCCATCTTAAAAGATAACGTTCAAAATTAGGATCGGCATGGTGCAAAACCGCATCAACAGTATGGGCGGTTTTGCCCATAACAACAACATTTTCATGAATATCATCAAGAACAAACCTACTTTTATCTTTTCGATAAAGCCGTAGGACATAATCTGGATAAACTCCACCCTTCATCAGGTACCGACCCAAAAACCAGTTTTTCCGTGGCATCCAATAACCAACCGGGCTATCTTTTTCAAAAGGCTGACCGGTAATGACCTTAATTTCTTTTTTCAATTCTGGAGAAAGAGCTTCGTCAGCATCAAGTTGAAGAATCCAATCACCACTAGCCTTTTCAATCGCTCGTTGTTTGTTGGTAATAAAATTTTTAGGATTATCGGTAACAAAAACTTTAACCTTTTCTCCGTACGATTTAGCGACTTCAATGGTTTTATCAGAAGAAGAACCATCAATAATCACCACTTCATCAACCAAATCATAGGCCGACTCTAAAGGATAAGGAATATTCTTTTCCTCGTTATAAGTGTTGATACAAAG
>CAZPKD010000037.1:0-3815 GCA_964587115.1 uncultured Gammaproteobacteria bacterium
TGTGTTGGGTGTGTTTGGGTTGGTGGTTTAATAGTAAAACGTTTATTTTCATAAAAAATGAAAATAAACGTTTTACTATTAAATCCTCCATATAAAGAGACTATTATTCGGGACAACTATTGTTGTTTTACCTCGAAATCAGGTTATCTTTGGCCACCGATCGATCTTTTATATCTTTCTGGAATTTTAAGCCATAAAAAAATTAGTCTTAAGGTTATTGATGCGGTTGCCGAAAAAAAAGACTGGAAAAAAATCTTAAAAGTGGTTGAAAACAGTCAGCCGGCAATAATTATTTGTTTAACCGGTGGCGTCAGTTACAATGAAGATCTTCAAGGTCTTAGAAAAATAAAGAGAGTTATTCCTAAGGTCAAAACATACATTCTTGGTAATGCTCCCGCCAATAAACCCGGGTTCTTTTTTAAGAAATACAAATTTGTTGACGGAGTAATTCATAATTTTTTTGATCACATGATTTTTAATCATTTGATATACAACCAAGAATGTAAAAGTGTTTCTTTTCGACAAAAAGACGGCCGGATTAAATTTGGCCGAATTAATTTTTTGCCTTCTGGGTCTACGGTCGCCGGGCTAAAACCTCCCCAATATAGACTTTTTCCATTAGAAAAATATTCTTCTCCAACCTTTAAACATAAGCCGGCGGTTACCGCCATGACTACTTTTGGATGCCCGTTTCACTGTTGTTTTTGCGTTGCCGGCAGGCTTAACTATTACCAAAGAGATATTAAAGAGCTAAAACAAGAAATGGAAGAAATAAAGAAAAACGGAGTTAAGGAAATTTTCTTTGAAGACTCAACCTTTAACGCCAATAGTCAATATTTGAAAAAATTTTGTCAGTTGCTAATAAAAGGACGCTATCGATTTTCTTGGTCGACCAATGTTCATAGTTTTAATATAAACAAAGACAACTTATCCTTAATGAAAAAAGCCGGCTGTCATACTCTACAGATTGGAATTGAATCAGGTAATGAACAGACGTTAAAAGAATATGCACCGTCAAAAACAATCCCAAATATCAAAAAATCCTTTCAACTGACAAAAAAGTACAAATTTCGCACGCTCGGATATTTTATTATCGGTTTTCCAAATGAAGATAAAAACATGGCCCAAAAAACAATAGGTTTTGCCAAAGAAATTAATCCTAACCTGGCCTCTTTTTCTGTTTTGACCCCGGACTTAGGGACAGATCTTTATGATAACTTAGTAAAAAAAGGAGTTCTTAATACAAAAAATATTTTTGCCCATGATAGCAGCGGAGCGGCGGTAATAAAAAACAAACATTTTTCCAAACAAGGACAAGAAATAATGATAAAAAGAGCCTATAGGGAGTTTTACCTAAGACCAAAAAAAATATTTGAGTTTTTGTTGGACAAACAAAATGTTTTTTCCTACCTGAAAAACGGCTTATACTTAATAAGGAAAAAAATTATTTCATGAAAATACTAAAGAAACTAAATATTTGGAATCGGTATTTTAAAAAAAAGGAGCAAATTGTTCTTTTTATTTTGGTTTTGTTGGGGATGGGAGTAAGATTGATTACCGCCCTCAAAACCCAAATATGGTTAGATGAGGCTTCAATCTTTTTTTCCGCAACAGAAAACAACCCGGTTACCCTATTAACCCAAAATCACTGGGATACGTGTCATCCTCCTTTTTATTTTTTATTTCTTCATTATTGGTCAAAGTTAGGATATGGTCCTGTCTTTTTAAGAATACCAAGTTTAATTGTCTCCTTTTTTATTTTATATTTAGTCCCAGTTGTTGCTAAAAAAATAGATGTTCATAACAAGACTTTTCCCTTCATAAGTTTATTTTTATTTTCCTTTTCTCACGCACAAGCATCTCTTAATATTGTTGCCAGGCCCTATCCTTTTGTAATTTTATTAAGCATCATTTCAATGATTTTGTTTTTCGATTTACTGAAACCTCAAAAAAAGGACCAACGCGTAAGAACTATTTTGTTTGCCCTGGTTAACTTTTTAATTTTTTTTACCGATTATAGCGGGGTTTGGCTTTTAGCAAGCTATTTTGGATATTTATTATTTTTATTTTTTAGCAAACAGCTTAAATCAAACAAAAATCTGCTTGTAGGAATTTTGTTAAGCGGGAGTTTTTGTTTGATGCTGATCCCAACTTTGATATATAACCTGCCAAATTCTTTAGGAAGGGAAAGTTACCTTATACCTCTTTTTACGGGCAATCCCGTTATAAATAACCTGCCTCAACTAAACCTCTTTGTTGGTATAGTCAATGGAGAACATCCAATTTTAAACAACATGTTTAATAACGGAAGCATTGCTTTTATAATATTAGCGGTTGTTTTATTTCTTTTATTATTGGAAAAAAATAAAGAGAGAACCTTTCTTTTTATATTGTGTTTGTTGCCAATTGTCTTGTCCTTTTGTTTCAGTGTCGGTCTTGTCCCTATTTTTTTAAACAGGAATCTACTTGTGGTTAATATCGGAATTATTTTTTCTTCAGGATTAATTTTTAGCAAAATTAAGGAAAAAAGGTCTCTGATAATAATCGGAGCATTGGTCTTAGGTTACTTTGTATACTTTTTTCCGGGACTTTATTATGTAGGGAGAACACACAACTGGACAGAATTGGTAAAAGAGATAAATAAAAAATACCCAGAAAAAAAATACTTAATAACCTATAACTATTCATGGTACTATTTATATCCGATCAATTATTATTCGTTGGTTGACAACAAAGAAAAACCAATCGTTATCAGCTTAAGAGAAGAAGAAAAAAATAAGCTGCCAGCGCTGGGAGAGAATAGAAAAGAAGGGGTTTTCTTTATTGATAATAATAGGGGGAATAAAGAGCTGTATTATAATTTAGCCGGGGGAAACTGTTCCCTCAGGGAGATTTTTGTTGATAAAAATCTATTTTTTGCCGAGTGCCAATAATAGACACATGAAAGACATAATAATTTTAAACATCGCTGGTTTTTATCTCCAGATAAATTTTTTTCCGACTGAATCGGCTTTTGCCAGGGACAAAATCGAAATGGATATACGGAAAGACTATGCCGGTTTTATAACCAAAGAGAAACCAAAAAAAATAGATTTTCAGATAGGTTTTGTCGATAAAAGGCAATTATTTTTGATTTATAAGAAGAAGGAAAAAAAATACTACCTTAGTTTTTATGAGATAAAAAACAAGACCCATTTCGTTACTTTTTACCAAATCAGCCTAATTCAGTTTCAGATAATTATTCGAGGAGTATTGGTGGAACTTTTATCAAAAAACCAAGGCTTTATCCTTCACGCCTCTGCCTCAAAAATCAGCAACCAAGCTTGTTTATTTACCGGTCAGCCAGGAGCGGGTAAGTCAACCGCCATGATGCTTTTGGATAGAAAATATCCGTCCTTGGCTGACGACACAGTTATTGTCAGAAAAGAAGGCAAAATTTACTATTTTTATCAGACGCCATTTATTGAAAAAGAGGCCTGGGTAAAAAAAAATTACAAAAAATTTCCAGTAGCCAGGATTTTCTTTTTAAAAAAAGCCAGGTTGTTTAAAACCGAGAAAACAAACAATAGGGAATATGTTTTGGGTCGTTTGATAAGACAATTATGGACTGAAGAAAAACAGTCAAAAAGACAATTGAGTTATTTAATGAGTTTTGTTAATGGTTTTGACGGTTTTTATTTCCTTTATTTTGCCAAAGACAGCCAGAAATTAATAAATTTATTGACCAATGAAGTATAAGATTAATCAGGGTTTTATTACCCAAAAGGTCGGAAAAAAAATGACCATTAACAACAACACCAAACACACCCAACACA
>CAZPKD010000037.1:3825-6159 GCA_964587115.1 uncultured Gammaproteobacteria bacterium
ATGGAGAAAAATCAGCCCTTTATACTTTTAATGAAACCGCATCTTATATTTTTTCAAAAATCAAAGACGGTTGGGATGAAAAAAAAATTATCCAAGTGATGATTAAACGATATGAGATAGAAGAAAAAGTGGCCAAAGACGATCTCAAACAGCTTTTTTTGGAGCTAAAAAAGAAAAAAATTTTGACAGCCGTTTCTGGAAAACCAAAAATAAAGAATAAACCACCTGCAGATTAAAAAAAACCCAGATTCTTATCCACCAAGGTCGAGGAGAAAGAAAAAACAAATTTTTGAAACGAGTGATTCCGGCCTGAAGTCGAGGTTCATCATCAAAAATAGATCCTTGATGACAGATCCTAGATCCTAGACCCAGAGCGAAAGAATTTGTAGGTTTAATATCTTTTAAAAAAGTGTGAGGAATGGGAGTGTGATAATACTTTTTAAGTAATATAAAAGACGGGTAAACAAAGTTTCGTAATTTATAGTTTCTAATAATTTTAGAGATGTTCTTGAAAACCATGTTTTTATTTTTTGTTTTTCTAGTCACCCTATCCAAAAACTCAAGCCTAAAGGCGCCGCGGAAGTTGTGGTGAAAAAAATGAAGAGCCAGATAAAGAATTAGGTTGTCGTTCGAAAGAATTGGAAAATAATGCTCGTTTACTTCAACAGACTGCTTTTTTTCAAAGAAAAGTTTAGCGAGCTGGTCTATATTTTTTTGTTGATATAGAGGCCCGAGTTTGCCAAGCTGAGTCATCATAAAAGCCGGTTCAATATGCAGGTCAAAGGTAACCGGAAAACCGTTAATTATTCTGTAATAGGCGGTTTCAACCTCTTTATCCTTCAATTTTTTTTGGGACGAAGATAACGACGTGTCACTTTTTTTATAACCTTGATTTAACAAGACCTTTTCCGCCCGGCGCAAATGTTTTTTATCAATTAAAACATCGCAGTCCAGATAAATCCGGCGGGGATGAGTCTTTTCAAAATACAAATGAAGCGGTAATCCCTTTAACAAAACAAAACTAATTTTATTTTTTTCGAAAAAACTGGTAATTTTAACAATCTCTTTAAAATAGGCGGTTGATTGAATTAAATAGAGTGTCTCTGGATCAAAAACCCGACCATTTCTTTTAACTTGATAAACCTTGCCGACAATATGTTTTGGGCTAATTCTGCCATCCGAAACCAAATTGTTGTTGCCTCGAGTGATTAGATATTTGTCGGTTTTATAAACTACCCGATGAGTAAAAAAGATTTTGTTTTTTTTAATTACCAGAAGGTCGTTATTTTTAATTGACCGGTAAGATTTTTTTTTAAAATAAACAAGGTCATTGTCTCGAAGTAAAGGAAACATGCTTTGCCCAAAGGTTCTAATCGGTATTTTTTTTTTAAAAACGAAACCCCTCAAAACATAATTCATGATATCACTGATGTAAGTAAGATTCCTTCCACATCTGAGTCTAGAAGTCCCCTCCGAGAGAAGCTAAAATAGTTCATCTTTAGTATTTTTTTGATTATTTTTGGTTTTTTGTACCTTTTTTTCATAAAATGTGAATTTCCAACTTGATAATAGCGTTTTCAAAATTTTTTGTCAAGTCAGTGGTTTCGGTAATCACAAGATTGTCGCCAATTTCTAATTTTTCAGGCCCCACAACTATTGGTTCGGTTCCTTCTGAAGATTTGGTTATTCTAAGATTCTTTATGTCGCTTTCAGTATAGTATAAACCATTTGTTAAATCATTTTTTCCTTTAATTTTTAACTTAAGTTTGTATTCGAAGTCATCTAATTCCCCCCCTTTTATATCGAGGTCAATTAGCGTTCCCGTATATGTATTGGTTAAGATTGAAGAAGATACGACCCCTTTCTTTAAAATTAGTAGATTGTTTAGACTTTGAGAGTTAAGGGCTGAATCTTGGACGAATGGCCCTTCATTTTTAACCGTTGGAGAGGGGAAGATTGTAATATTTGTTAAGGTTGGATTATTTAAAACATTGATTTTTTGCTGAGAAAAAAAATAATAACCGATTTCAGCAAGAATAATGGTAAGTAAAATAAAAAAAAACCCTAACAAAATTTTGCCTGATCTGGACATGATTTAAGTTTAAAAGAATGTTTTTACCATGTCAATTGGTATCGTTGTATTTGCCCATCCAACCTCCGAGGTTAGAATTGGGTTATTGAGAACGGCTAAAATAAGCGTTCAAAATCTCCCTAGCAATTGGGCCGCCAATATCTGATCCTTGGCCACCTTCTTCCATGAGAATAGAAAGAACAATCTCGGGTTTTTCGTAAGGAGCAAAAACAGTAAACCAAGCATGAGGATCAGTTTCCTTG
>CAZPKD010000038.1:0-6106 GCA_964587115.1 uncultured Gammaproteobacteria bacterium
TTAGTTTCTTCTTTTAATTCTCGATGAAGGCAATCGGTTAGCGATTCATTAGTCTCAAGTTCGCCACCAGGAAACTGCCACCGACCATTAAACCTTTGGTCAGGATGAACTCTTTTTGTCATTAAGTATTTGTCCTTATCCTTAACTATTCCGACGACAACATTAATTATTCTCATAAAAAAGTGCGCTCGGGCTGACTCGAACAGCCAACCTATTCCTTAGAAGGGAATTGCTCTATCCAATTAAGCTACGAGCGCAAAACTTCTTAAATTATATCACTTGCGTTTTATGGTGTAAACATAAGGATAGAGAAGAAAGATGCCAGGCGGGTCGTCATTAAGGATTCTTTGGAATTCAAGATAAACTTTTTTTCTTTCACCAACAAAATAATTGCTGCGCCCGTCTTCAAGGAGTTTGTCAATCTTCAGATTTTTATAGTTGCCGACATTACTTTTTTGAGTTGAGTGCCAAAAATAATATTGATCAGGATCTTGAGGAATTTTTAAATAGCCCAAAAACAGGTCAAAATCATCAGGCAAATTTTGAGTTAAATAATTAACATCAATTTTTAAACCAACATCACTAAACTGGCCAACCAGTTTATCAGTTAAGTCTGAATAATCATAAGAAGAAATCAAATTTAAAGTTGCCGACTGGCTTCCAGGAAATATTTTTTTGAATAGTTCTTCGGCCGTATCTTTATCGTAGACAGTGGTTTTAATAGTTGGATTATAAGCCCATGAGTTTGGCGGAACAGATCCTCGAGCTCTTTCCCCAATCTCTTTAAAATCATCAAAATTGAAGGCTTTTTCAAAAGCATTACGGTTATCTTTATCTGCAAGAGCTGTATTATTAAAGTTAAAAAAAAGCGTTAACAGCTTTGTATAGTCAACCGTTTTAGTAATCGAAGTATTTTTCCAGGTAGAAAAAGTGTCGGCGACAGACTTTTTTTGGACATACATCTGGTTTATTTCTCCAAGTTTATAAGCATTGACCAGTAAGTTTTCATTATCATAAAACTTGTAGATAATAATCGGTAGGCCTTTCTTATTAGGGGTCAAACGAACCTCTTTCAAGTATCCATATTTGCTCTTAATATTATTTACCCGATAAAGACCAGCCACTCCCCTTAAAGGATACTTAACGACCGGTTTGGTTAAGTAAGTAATAAAAGTAGGGAATGGTTCTTTAAGCTTAAAAAGAATGGTTTTATCATTAAGGGCAATTGTTTCTACATCAGCAAAACGGTAATCAATCTCGCTGGCTATAAAAGGTTTCCCGTCATTCCAAACTAAATTATCTTTGAGGTAAAATATAAACTCTTTACTATTATCTTTTACTTCCCATTTAGTCGATAAAGCCGGCAAGTAAACGCCTTTTTCATTAATATAGACTAGACCATTGGAAATTTTATTACTGATTTCTTCTGGATAATTATTGTAGTCATACTGACCCACGATTCCCATAATTTCTTTTTTGGTTAAGACAACATCACCTATATAAGGAGTGAGAGATATCAGTCCGATCACTAGAATAAAACTTAATAAAGAAGCCACAATAATCAGCTTGGCGTTTTTTTTAAGAAACTCAATGACTAGCCAATAATAATAACGAAGATTCTTTTTATCCATGATCGCCTTAATTATTTAATGAAAAGGTTAACCAGAGATACGATTAAAAACATGACAATCAAAACTACGGTCAGACGTAGGGTAACCTTTTCAATGCCGCGTCTAGTTTGGAAGTGTTCTCCTCCACCGCCCCAAGCACTTCCTAAGCCGGCTCCACCCCCCTGAATAAGAATAAAAAAAATAATAGCGATACTTAAGACAATATTTAGTATCAATAAAGAGTTTTTCATAAAGTCTTCTCAAAAAAATTAATAATCGTGGTGACAGAAAGAGCTGATAATAGCACATTTTGCCAGTAGTTAATACTTGTTTTTCCAACCAACCAAAAACCAGGGAAGATCCAATCCTTTATGACAACGAGCGAATAACGGGTTAATAAAAAATGAAAAAGAAGAAAATAGACTAATAGAGAAACCATTCCTAAGGTAATAACATTTAAGGGTAACAAAATTAATTTCGAAATAGGAACGATTAAGTAGTTAAGAATTGCTATTAATAAAAGTGCTTTCAAAAAAATATCAGGAGCGAAACTTACTTTAAAACCTTTATTCCATAAAGTTGTTAAAAAAAGAGCTAAGGCAGAAAAAACAATCATACGGAATATCTTTTTCATAAGTTAAATTATACCACCCCTTTTTTTCTTAATAAAAGGTGATATTTTTTGGCAAAACGGTGCGACTCATCCCTAATGGCCCTAACCAGGTTAAACCCTGGATGATAAAGGGGCAAACGTACTGTGGGTAAATCTGATTTGGCGATGACTAATCGGTCTGGATTTTTAGCAATTCCTATAGTTGGTATTGTCAAACCAATTTCTTTAAAGGTTCTAATTACGGTTCTTATTTGTGGTTTTCCTCCATCAATGACAATTAAATCAGGCCGAGGCCAATCATTATTAAATCTTCTAACAATTATTTCTTTTAGTTGATCAAGGTCTGATAGTTTCTTTAACTGCCTAATCCGAAACCTTCGATAATCATTTTTATTGGGAATGCCGTTCGTAAAGACAACCATCGAACCAGTGATATTAGTCTGGGCTAAGTGGCTAATATCATAAGCTTCGATACGGATAATCTTTTTTATGTCTGAAAAATATTTATTTAAGAGTAACTCTAAGGAGGTTAAAGATTTTTCCGGTAGAAAAGACTCAATATCAGAAGACTCTGAAAAAACTTTTTGACCAATAAGGTTTTTTAAACGGTATATCTTATTACGAATATTTATCGCTTGCTCATATTTTTCTTCTTTGGTGAGTTGATCTAGCTGGTAGTTTAGTTGTTCGAGGACCTTATTTTCTTTTCCTTCCAATATCTTTAGCAAGTTTTTTATGTTCTGCCGATACTGCTTAAGCAATGTTTTTTTTAAATTATTATTTTGCAAATAATTAATTTCATTAGGGCAGGGATTGCACAGGCCGATTTTGCTATAAAAACAGGCGCGCTTAGAAATTTTTTTTTGCGTACAAAAAGGAACTATTTTTCTAACTTCCCGAATCAACTCTAAAGTAATTTTTTGAGAGGAGAATGGTCCAAAATATAAAGATTTTTTATCGTTCTCCTGACGACAGACAAACACTTTTGGATATTTGTCTTTAATGGTTATTTTAAGATAGAGGTTGCTTTTTCCATCTTTCAATCGTGCATTATACTTTGGTTGATGTTTCTTTATTAAAGAAGATTCTAAAAGAATAGCTTTAAAGTCGGATTCAGTCAGCTGATATTGAATAACAGTTGCCTGATTAACAATTAAAGATTCTTTGGTATCGACTTTAGCATTCTCCAGATGAGAAGCAACTCTCGATTTAATGTTAATCGACTTACCAATATAAAGAATTTCTTTATTTTTTAAAAATAAATAAACCCCAGGAGAACTTGGTAAATTTTTTACGATTTTCTTTTCCATAGTAGTCTGATGATTATAAGGATTGTCCCAACAGCTAAAACCACTATGGATATTTTAACAGCTATATCGTAGTAATAGGGAGTAATTACTATTTGTTTTTCTATGGGGTTACCATATTGGTTAGCAATAGAAATTATACCTTCAGTTTTGGTTTTTACTCCTAGTGCTTTATAGGAAACAACGATTTCTTTCTTTTCAAAAGGAGCAATTTGATCGACAATAATTTTAGACGGCGAGATAGTAATATTTTTAGCTTTAACGTCAAAACCCAGGTTATACAAAAAAATATTACTTTGATTGTCAACAATTACTTTGGCTTGATAACTGTTTTTATCATTGATTGATGACTCAAAGCTGTTAGTATTAACTGAAATCTTGATAGTTTCTTTAGTTTTTTGACTTGAAGGGTTAATAATAATGTCGCGAGTATTTTCAATTTTATACATTCCGGCCGGATAAGGGTACTCGGGATCCTTGCCGTGAATGGCAAAGACAATGTGGTTGAGATCAAAAGACGAATGATAATCGATTCCAGAAGTATTTTCCCAGGTGGGATCGACTGATACCCAGATTTTTTTTGACCGGTCATAATACTCTGGCCAAGCATGAAGAACATCAGACTTTAAAGATAAGGGTCGCAGCTGAGTGTCAGCCGAAAAACCAAAACCCTCAATTTCTCGGGCCGGGACGCCTTTTTCTCTTGCCAGAGCAACAAAAGTATCGGTAAACTCAGTACAGACAACATTATTTGGACTCTCTAAAGCTTTTTGCGCTCCTAGACGATTTCCAGCCTGAGTAATTTTTTTGTAGTTATATTTAAAGTTGTTAACCAGATAATAGTAAACATCATCCGTGGTTTTAAACTGATTTATTTTTTGTAAATCATTAATTTCCCAAAAAGATTTAGCGGTTAAGAGATATTTTTGTTGACGAGTTATTTGCTTATTGGTTAGCTCACGGACTTCGCTGCGTGGTTGTGCTAAAACCTCAATCATACCATTAAAAACAACCTGTTTATTTTCCCTCGGATTCAAATAGTAACGAGCTAAGTAGTTGCCATCGGTATCAATGAAAACAGATTCAGGCTGAGGATTAAGTTGGTCAATGTAAATTTTTTGATAAAGTGTATCTGGCGGCAAAGCAATATCAGTATAACCGGGGACAACCTTAGGATTGATTAAGTTGTAAATAAGTTTGGTTTGATAGTACTGTTGATTGCCAAAAACCGCATAGAGTGTTTTTGAGGAAGGATTATTCCAGACAATCTGATTACCTATAATAAGATCTGGTTTTGGTTTGGCAATAGAAATTTTTTTATCAGTATTGGCAGGTAAATTAACAATTATTTTGTAGGTTGAAGTGCCCAGGTTATCAATTGTGGGAAGGATTACCTCCCAGACATTACCATTAGTATTAAATAGATTTTTCTGAAAAAAGGTCAAATAAAAATTATTTTCTGTGTCTTTACCTGTGTTTGGGTCAGTAAACTCCAGATCAATCTTATTCTTCGTCTCATCAGTGGTTAGAACGGGAGTAATCGAGCCTTTATCATCTGAGGCTGAGATGTTATTTATCTCAAATGACTTGGGAAAAAGCAAAGAAAATTTATTAACATAAATATCAGAACGAAAGTTGGTGATCTTAATGTTGAAATTAACTTTGGTATATAAACTATCACCAGTATCGCTAGGATAATAGTTGACTTCAAAATCAGACCGATAGTCTTCGGCTTTTACTGAATCAACAAAAACTACCGATATAAACAGAATTAAAAAAAAGAACTTTAATTTACGCAGTCTGACACCCATGTATTTTATTATATACGTAAATATTTACCAGTATACGATTTTTTCTCTTTTAAAAGTCCTTTTATGTCTCCTTGATAAATCAGTGATCCCCCTTTATCGCCGCCTTCAGGTCCAAGGTCAATGACATATTGGCTATTTTTAATAACATCAAGATTATGTTCGATAACTATTACCGTATTGCCTTTTTCTACGAGCTTATAAAGAATGTGTAACAATCTTTCAACATCATAAAAATGGAGTCCCGTGGTTGGTTCGTCCAAAATATAAAGAGTTTGGCCAGTATCTTTTTTAGTCAGTTCATGAGCCAGTTTTATTCTTTGTGCCTCACCTCCAGACAAAGTAGGAGCTGATTGACCAAGTTCAATATATCCTAAACCAACTTGTTGCAATAAACTTAATTTTCGGAAAATATCGGGATGATTTTCAAAAAATACCACCGCCTCATCGACGGTCATCTTTAAGACTTCATAAATATTTTTTTCTCTATATTTAATTTCTAAAGTTTCTTTGTTATATCTTTGCCCCCTACAGACATCGCATTTGACATAAACGTCTGATAAAAATTGCATTTCTATTTTTATGATACCGGCTCCTTGGCATTTTTCACAACGGCCACCCTTAACATTAAAAGAAAATCTGCCTTTGTTAAAACCGCGAGCCTTAGCGTCGGTGGTTTGAACAAAGATGTCGCGAACATCATCAAAGACACCAATATAGGTTACCGGGTTAGATCGTGGAGTTCTTCCAATTGGTGACTGATCAACG